>JBDLTY010000088.1:0-2531 GCA_039805585.1 Actinomycetota bacterium
GGACCCCATTGGAATCCCCCGCTAAATCCTTTTCGCAATTCGAAAAACCCTGAAGCGAAGACTGCTGGTATTGCTAAAAGAAATGCAAAGCGTGTGCTGTGTTCTCTGCTGTAACCAAGAGCTAATCCCGTGCTGATTGTTGCACCTGAGCGTGAAACGCCTGGCACAAGCGCTAGCGCTTGCGATATGCCAATTGTAAGTGCCGATGCAATCGTAAGATTTTGTTTCTCACGGATTTTCGCATACTTCTCGACGTTAATTAGCACGATTCCAAAAAGAATAAGCATTATTGACACGAGATAGAGATTTCGAACGTCAGTTTCGATAACGTCTCTGAGCAAGAAACCTATGACCAGGATAGGCAAACTGCCAACCACTAATCCGATTGAGCTTTTCGCCTCTTCCGTTTTCCTGAATGCAGGCTCTTTCAAAACTCGAAGCAGATTTTGAAGCACCTGTTTGATGTCATTTCTAAAGTAGACCAAAACCGCGATTTCAGTTCCGATTTGAATCACAGCCGAAAAGGCTGCCCCGGGATCGCCCCAGCCAAACAACTCGGATGTGATAAATACGTGGGCAGTTGATGATATCGGCAAGAACTCTGTTAATCCCTGCACAATCCCCAAAATTAGGGCTTCAAACCATTCCAACACGTGCGAAATCTAGTGTGCCAAGAGGATTCAGTTACGCTTTGGAGGTGCTAACTCGCAAATTTCTGCACCAAACCATAGGGGCGATTGGACTTGGAACGCTTACCTGGGGAAAAGATACTGATGAATTTGAAGCGCGTGAACAAATAGAACTCTTCATCGAAGCGGGTGGAACGTTCTTCGACACATCTCTTGATTTTCATCCCAGCTCACTCAAAATTCTGCAACACGGACTACAGGATAAAGAGCGCGATAAGGTGCACTTATCACTCCACTTAAAGGTTTCGCCAAGTCGTCGAGAACTTGTTCAACAAATAGAGCATGCTCTTGATGCATTATCAGTGGAGTACCTTGACTATGTCGTAATAGAACCTTGTCTTGATTTCGATGCGTGGCTGTCTATTTCTGATGAAATTTCGCGATTGTATGAGGCTCGAATGTTTGATGCTCTTTTGTTTCGAAATGTTCCGGCCTGGAAATCAGTGCGACTGCAAGCCACGCTTGCTCGAAATCTGTATGCCGGTGAGCACTTCGATTATTCACTGCTCAATCCATGTTCAGAAGAAGTCTTTGAACAAGTTAGAAATCAGAAGCAAAAAATCATTGCAACTTCTTCACTGGCTAGTGGTGTACTGACTGGCAAGTACCGAGCGACAATTCCCGCCGATTCACGAGCGGCGTCGCCCCATCTTGGGCACATAACAAAACGCTACTTCACGGCCTTGAACTCAGCTATTGTTGAGGCAGCCGACAAAGCTGCTCAAGGTATGCAAGTTTCAACGGCTGCTATAGCGCTTGCTTGGCTATTGCATCAAGACATTGTCGGGTGTGCTGTTGTAGGACCTCGAACAGTAGCCCAACTCCGCGGACTACTGAATGAGTCAGATTTCGAACTACCAAATGCCATCTTTCAAGCATTAAATGACGTAGCGGAAATTCCTTACGCTTGACGTAAGAATCTATCCATCACGCGTGAACCAAATTTCAACGAATCAACTGGCACTCGTTCGTCCACACCGTGAAAGAGGGCCGCGAAATCAAGTTCTCGCGGCAATTGCAGCGGGATAAAACCAAAACATCGAATACCAAGACGGGCGAAAGCCTTTGCATCTGTTCCCCCACTGAGCAAGTACGGCAAAGTTCGTGCCTTTGGATCTTCTTCGCTTAAGGTTCTTGCCATCAGGTCAATCGTTGGACCATCGAAATTCGTCTCTAATGCAATATCTGAGATGACATCTATTCGGCGTACATTCTCACCAAGGAGTGCATTGAATTCAGTATCAAATTCCTCTTCAAATCCAGGCAAGACTCGAGCATCAATCATTGCTTTCGCTTCGCCTGGCACAACGTTCACTTTGTAACCGGCATCTAACATTGTTGGTTTCGCTGTGTTTGAGAACGATGCTCCAATCGTCCTTGCAGTCGGGCCAAGTACTTTCACTAAGCTTTCAAGATCACTTGGGTCAATGTCCAAGTTGAATGCCTCCGAAATTGCTTTCACGAGAGCAACATTTGTTTTCGTGAGTCGACGTTCAAACGTATGTTTACCTATTCGGCTGACAGTTTCGGCAAGCTCTGTCACTGCGTTAGTGTCATTGTGCATAGCACCGTGACCTGCTTTACCTTCTGCAATGAGTTGCATCCAACGAATACCTTTTTCGGCAGTTTGTATGAAGTAGAGATTGAGTTGGTCATTCACTTGGAAAGAAAATCCTCCCACCTCTCCCACTGCTTCCGAGACACCGTCAAAGAACTCTGGACGGTTATCGACAAGCCAATGTGCACCGTGTCGGCCACCTGCCTCTTCATCGGGCAGAAAGAGCAGAACAAGATCCCGACGTGGTTGGACGCCGTACTTTTTCCAGGCACGCACGACACTCA
>JBDLTY010000089.1:0-11654 GCA_039805585.1 Actinomycetota bacterium
CAAGCGCATCAGATCTCTTCATTGCAACTGATGACAATCCCAGAGATGAAGATCCAAACACTATTCGAGAGCAGATGCTTCAGGACGTGCAAGATCAATCAAATGTGATTGAAATTGGGGATAGGCAAGCGGCAATTCATTATGCAATTAAGCATTCGGCTCCAGGGGATTGTGTGATGATCTTAGGAAAAGGTCACGAAGTTGGACAGGAGATTCAAGGTCAGATTCACCCATTTGACGATAGCGTGGTGGCGATTGAAGCCTTGAATGCACACATCTCATGAAGTACTTGCTTAGTGATATAGCCCAAATGGTTGGAGCCGAATTTTCGGCAGAAGACGTTGTAATCACGTCAATTAGCACTGACACTCGCACACTCACCCCCGGCGCCTTGTTCGTTGCACTTCGTGGTGAGAACTTTGATGGCCATGACTTCATTGATGCGGCATTCAGTAAAGGTGCTGTAGCGGCACTGACTACTCGTCCTGTGAAGCACCCATCGCTTCAAGTCAGTGATACGGTCATTGCCCTTGGTCAAATTGCCAAACAGCACAGGCAACAACTCACGGCTCGCGTGATTGCGATAACAGGTTCCAGTGGTAAAACTAGTACGAAAGATCTCATGGCTTGCGCGCTCATGGAATTCGGTACGGTTGTCAAAAGTGAAAAATCTCTCAATAACGAAATTGGAGTACCGTTAACAATCTTGCAGGCGAATGAGGATACAGATTTCTTGGTTCTTGAAATGGGTATGCGAGGGCTTGGTCAAATTGACTACTTAGTCAAACTCGCAAACCCGGATGTCTCTGTACTTCTCAACGCTGGAAGCGCTCACCTTTCGGAACTTGGAAGTCGCGAAAACATTCTCAAAGCTAAATCAGAGATTTTCAACAATACGACAGTCAATGGATTTGCTGTTACTTCGGCTGATGATGAGCGACTTGTGCACGTGAGTGAGAAACTCGATGTTGAGGCTGTGCTGTTTGGTCAGTCGGACAGAGCGGACATACAGATTCTTGATTTGCAGGTGAATCAAGCAGGATATCCATCTGCCACACTGAAAGTTCACGCCTCAAAGCATGGTATTTCCCTACACCGAGTTGGGGAGCATCAAATCCACAATGCAGCTGCAGTCATTGCGGTAACGACCTGTTTACAACTCGACATTGCGCGCGTAATTTCGGCGTTAGAAACCTGCTCTGAACAAAGCCCATGGCGAATGGAAATTATTGAATGTGACAATCACATTACGCTTATCAACGATTCCTATAACGCCAATCCTGAATCTGTCCGCGCGGGATTGAAAGCGCTCAAGGATTTTGCAGGCGGTCGAAGAACGTGGGCTGTGCTTGGGGAAATGCGTGAACTTGGAGACGCAGCTGTAGAGGAGCATGACGCAATAGGGCGACTGTGTGTTCGATTAGATATATCGAAAACTTTGGCAGTAGGCGAGAATGCGCGAGGTATCCAATTAGGCGCTAGCCATGAAGGTTCATGGGGTCAAGAATCATTGTTTGTCTCGAGTGTGGAGGATGCTATTGCTGTATTGCTTGAAGAAGTGACGACTGGGGATGTGGTCTTTATTAAGGCATCGCGTGCAGTGGGTCTAGAGCGCGTGGCGAAAGCATTGGAAGAGCATTTTCAAGGGAAGAATAAGCCCTCATGAGATTGGTGCTCATTGCAGGCGGTATCGCTTTGATCCTTTCCTTTATTTTGACACCACTCTTCGCTAACTATTTGCGCGCTAAGGGCCTGGCTCAAGCAATTCGCGAAAGTGACGACAGAGTTCAATACCCCGACCATCAACATAAAGTGGGAACGCCAGGGATGGGTGGGGCAGTCATCCTGTTTTCAATGCTGATCGGTTACATTGCAGCCCACGTGATTACCTTGCGTGCCCCGTCCTATGCTGCCTATCTTGCAATTTTTGTGACGTTGGGTTTTGGTCTGGTCGGATTTGCCGATGATTATCTGAAAGTTTTCAAACAGCGAAGTATGGGAATTCGAAAAAGCACCAAACTCGTCGGTCAAGGACTCGTTGCAATTTCATTTGCATTCCTTGCACTTCAAAACCCGGAGCCAGGATGGCTTAACCCTTCAAATTCAATTATGGCACCTGCAAGTCAAGCTATTTCAATTGTGCGTGACACCTACTGGGTCTTACCACTCTTGGTATTCATACTGTGGGTGCTCTTTCTTTTTACAGCAACAACGAATGCTGTGAATCTCACTGATGGGTTAGATGGGCTTGCGACCGGCGCGGCAGTGATGTCATTTGGCGCTTACACAGTCATCTCGTTATGGCAGTACGGCCAATTGTGTCAATATGAACCTACTCCTCGCTGTTACAACGTAGCAGATCCTTTTGATTTAGCAGTCTTTGCAGCGGCATTTACTGGCGCACTCTTTGGATTTCTGTGGCACAACACATCCCCAGCTCGCATCATTATGGGAGATACAGGCTCGCTGGCAATTGGTGGAGGCTTGGCTTCGTTGGCAATCATGTCAAAGACACAATTGTTACTCCCATTCATCGCTGGTCTCTTTGTCATCGTCACGCTTTCTTCGATCATTCAGATTGCGGTCTTTCGAACAACTGGCAAACGGTTCTTCAAGATGGCCCCGTTACATCACCACTTTGAATTACTTGGTTGGCATGAAATCACCATTGTTGTTCGATTCTGGTTAATCCAAGGTGTGCTCGTAGCACTTGGCATTGGATTGTTTTATAGTGAATGGGTTCGCCAGTGAACGTGAACGACCTTGGTCGAAGCAGTGATTGGTCAAATGTCAACGTAACTGTGTTAGGCCTGGGCATTGCTGGATATGCAGCGGCTGACAATCTCGCATTTCTCGGAGCTAAAGTCACAGCTCTTGATGAAAGCAGCTCGAGTTCTCTCGAAGATAAACGTGGATTACTCGAATTCTTAGAGGTTAGTGTCATCTTGGGTCAAGAGTTTGAAATACCTCCTGTATGTGACTTGGTCATTGTCTCACCTGGTATTCATCCTGCTCACAAATCAATTCGACAAGCCCTAGAACGTGAGATTGCAGTTTGGGGCGAACTAGAACTTGCCTGGCGACTTCGAGGAGAAGATGCCGCTGACTGGCTTTGCATTACAGGCACGAACGGCAAAACAACCACAACCTTGATGTTGGAAAGTATGTTGCGGGCATCGGGACTTCGATCAACTGCCGCTGGAAACATTGGACACAGTTTGGTTGAAGTTGTTATGGATCCCGCTGGCTACGACGTTATCGCTGTTGAAGTTGGCGCGCCGCAACTTCCTTATGTGTATTCAATGGAACCTTTCGCTTCAGTATGTCTGAACTTAGCGGAAGATCACATTGATTTGTTCGGTGACTTTCAATCCTATCGGGACGCCAAAGCAAGAATCTACGAAAGAACGCAATTCGTTGCCGTATATAACGCTCAAGATGAACAGACCATCACCATGCTGGAAGAAGCGGATGTAAGAGAAGGTTGCAGAGCGATTGGCTTTTCACTCACAACTCCCGATCGAAGCGAAGTTGGAATTGTCGAAGATTTCATTGTCGACAGAGCGTTTGTCGAAAATAGAGATACACATGCATTGGAGATTTGCAAGGTCAATGACATCAAGCCTGCAGGAATCCATAACGTAGCAAATGCACTTGCAGCGATTGCGCTTGCGAGAAGTTATGGCGTGAGCGCGCAGTCCATTCAAAAAGGTCTTGAGCAATTTCGGCCAGCTCCACATCGGGTTTCACTCGTTCGAGAGGTCAACGGCGTCAAGTACATCAATGATTCAAAAGCCACAAATGCACATGCGGCAAAGACCTCTATCTTGTCCTTCGACAATGTCATCTGGATAGCTGGAGGGGACAGTAAAGATCAAGATTTCAGTGAACTTGTCCAAAGCGTCGGCAAATACTTGAAATCAGCGATTCTGGTTGGTCGAGATCAACAGCGAATTGCAGCAGCATTAGAGAAATATGCCCCTAATGTGACAAGGTTTTCGTTTCCTGGAGTGGAGCTTGAGAATTTTAAGGAAGCAATTGAGAAAGCCAGCGAGATTGCGATTGCTGGCGATGTGATTCTCCTGGCACCAGCCTGCGCATCGTGGGATATGTTTGAAAATTACGCGCACCGCGGTCAAGTTTTTGAGGAAGTTGTGAGAGGACTTTAGATTGAAAACGCAGGAATCGAAAGCGATGGGTAAAGCGACTCGAGATTTACAAGTCTTGGCAATCACGCTCATTGTGCTCATTCTCTTTGGTGCAATGATGGTTGTATCCGCCAGTAGCATTCAAGCAGTCAAGGATTACGGATATGCATGGGGTTACGCAGTTCGACACTTTGCAGCAATGGGGATTGGTTTAGCTGCAGGATTCATTCTCTTGAGACGAAGCCTCAAACAGATACGGCTATTGAGCCCTGTATTCATTCTTGTTACTTTGGTTCTGCTCATTGCCGTGCTTGTCATAGGTGATACTGTCGCAGGTCAAAGGAACTGGATTTCGTTACCACTAGGTTTCTCGTTACAACCAAGTGAATTTGCGAAGCTTGCACTTGTTTTGTGGTCTGCAAGTGCTATCGCTGCTAACGCCAATCGTAAGCAGTCTGAACAACGAGCAATCATAAGTACCACAATTATGGGCTCGCTCATCATCGGATTGGTTTTGCTAGAACGGGATATGGGAACGCCAATTATTCTTGGAAGTATTCTGCTAGCAATTTACTTTGCGCATGGCGTCTCACTTCGACGAATTCTGCTCTTCGTTGCAGTCGCTGCTTCTGCGGTCGTGTTGTATTCTTTTAGTGGCAGCGATTATCGCGTTAATCGATTTCAAGCGTGGCTCGCTCCTGAAGATCACCCTATTTCACTTGGATGGCAATTCTTACGAGGACAACTTGCTCTTGCTCAAGGTGGTTTGATGGGCAAAGGTATCGGGCAGTCGCATGAGAAGTGGGGTAACTTGCCGGCACCGCACACTGACTTTATCCTCGCAGTCATCGGAGAAGAACTTGGATTGCTTGGAACTATGTTAGTTCTAGGTAGTTTACTACTGCTTGTGATTACTATTTTGAATATTGCTATTCGATCAAAAGATATGTTCTCACAAATGGTGGCTTTTGGTATCGCGATGTGGTTTGGAATTCAAACTTTCGTCAATGTTGGTGCGATTGTTCAGTTCCTACCCATCACTGGTGTGCCATTACCGTTCATTTCTTATGGTGGTTCTGCAATGATTGCGAACCTGATGGCTGCCGGTGTCGTTATTGCTATCGCAAAACAAAATATTCGTGAGTCAGTATAAA
This sequence comes from Actinomycetota bacterium, assembly GCA_039805585.1. Lineage (GTDB taxonomy): Bacteria > Actinomycetota > Actinomycetes > S36-B12 > UBA5976 > JAFMIT01. The sequence continues at coordinate 5,303 of JBDLTY010000089.1, forward strand.
TGAATTTCAAAGTCTTGGTATGCGCAGGAGCAACAGCTGGTCACATAGAACCAGCGCTGAATGTGGCAAAAGAACTGCAATCACGTGGTGTTACCTGCGAATTTATTGGCACGGTACGTGGGTTAGATCAAAAACTCGTTCCTGCTGAAGGATTTCGTTTGCATTTGATAAAACCTGTTGCTATGCCCAGAAAAATAAGCCTAGATATTGCTATTTTCCCTTTTCGATTCATGATAGCGGTTCTGCAAGCATTATCAATTCTCAGACGATTCAAGCCAGAGGCAATCATGGGTTTTGGAAGTTTTGTGGCGATGCCGATGTATGTGGCTGCGTGGCTTCGAAGAATTCCGCTCTTCATACATGAAGCGAATGCAAAGCCCGGCATAGCAAACCGCATCGGAGCAAAGTTTGCGGTTGCCTGTTTTCAGTCTGTAGAAAACTCTATTCCGGGAGCGAAAACACTCGGAACGCCACTTCGCACTATCTATAACGACTTTCAACGCACTGAATTACGCGCTCAAGCACATAAAGAATTCGGCTTGACCGCAGAGCGCCGCACCTTGTTGGTCTTTGGCGGATCTCAAGGAGCGCGACATATCAATGAAGTTCTGAATGAAATTTCAGGTAGATTGACTGATTCCTCGCTTCAGATTTTGCATATCGTGGGGAGTAAGAATCAAGACCAAATACAAACACATCCACATCACCACTATTGCGAATATGTTTCTGATATGTCACTTGCTTATGCTGCTGCGGATGTAGCGGTGTGTAGATCAGGCGCAATGACTGTTGCAGAAATTTCTGCTACTAGTACACCCGCCATATTCATTCCGTTTCCAACGGGAAATGGTGAACAGGAAAAGAACGCCTTGCCTTTAGTTGAACATGGATCGGCCCGAGTATTGCTTGAAGCAAACCTGACCCCACAAACATTGTTTGATGAAATCTCCTACGTTCTCAATAACCTGAGCAGCATGCAGAAATCCACCATGAAACCTCGCAACGCTACAAAAGAAATCGTCGAGGAGATTCTTGGTACGGTGAGCGTATGAATCGCGGCCTGCACCCTTTAGGAAGAGTCTTTATCGTCGGAATTGGCGGTGCTGGCATGAGTGCACTTGCACGCATCCTAATTGCGCAAGGTGCACTTGTTGCTGGAAGTGATGCTAAAGATTCTCGCAGAATACAGAAACTGAGAACACTTGGTATCGACGTATTCATTGGTCATAGCCGAAATCACGTAGTTGGAGAAACGGGCGTTGCCCTTTATGACACACTCTGTTATTCAACAGCAATCTCAAATTCAAATGTTGAGATACAAACCGCTTGTGAATTGGGCATCCGAATCATGAGTCGTGCCGATCTCTTAGTTCACGTTACGAATACTTCACAGGTACTTGCGGTCACTGGGACCCATGGTAAAACAACCACCACATCCCTGCTAACACTCGGACTTCAACATGCTGGACTCGATCCGAGTTTTGTTGTGGGAAGTGAACTTCATGACGCAGGGTCAAATGCTCACTGGGGTAGCGGTCAATACTTCGCAGTCGAGGCCGACGAATCTGACGGAACGTTTTTAAAGCTCAATTCTGAACACGCAATTATCACAAACTTTGAAGCCGACCACCTGAATTACTGGAAGTCTGTTGAGAATCTGGAATCCGCGTTCATTGAATTTATTGAGAATGTTCAAGGTATATGTGTGGTGTGTGGAGACGATGCAGGAATACGCCAAATCTTACAGAAGCGACCCGAACTTCATTCAAAGGTGATTCGATACGGATTTGATCCTGATAACGATTATGTTGTGAGTTTTGATGGGATGGATGCGAAAGTGGTGAAAGCTGGAATAGAGCGCGCTCAATTTCGACTGAAAATCCCTGGTGCTCACAATGTACTCAATGCGACTGCAACTATTTCCCTTGCTGATGTACTGCAGCTTGACCTCAAACGTTTCATTGCAGGTATAGAAGCATTCACTGGTACAAGTAGGCGATTTGAACTCAAAGGTGAAGTCGGAGGTGTTTTCGTCTATGACGACTACGCACATCATCCAACAGAAATTCGAGCAACATTGCTAGCGGCACGCTCAAAGGTCGGCGCAGGAAAACTCATCGTTGCCTTTCAAGCCCATCATTATTATCGAACTGCACTATTTTCAAAAGAATTCGGTGAAGCACTCTCACTTGCTGATGAAGTTGTTGTGATGGAAGTGTTTGCGCCCGGGGAAGAATTTATTGCTGGATCAAGTGGAACAACGCTTGCGAGTAATGTTTCGCTACCCCCTGAAAAAGTTCACTATGAACCTTCATGGTCAAAAGTTCCAACACTCCTTACGAAAAACGCCCGTCCAGGGGATTTTATCTTTACGCTCGGTGCAGGTGAGATAGGAATGATGGCGTCAGAGATTTTGCGGGAATTATCAAACAACCATGACCGATGATTTGACCAGCTACAGAATAAGGAAGCGCGCCAAACGAATCGCGGTGAGCTTCCTAGTCGTAACTTTGATAGCGGCAGGTACATATGTCGTGTATTTCAGTGAGATATTTGCAGTCAAAACAATCAATGTCACTGGTAGCAAAATCGTAGCTGAGAGTGAAATCCTACGTGTTGCGTCGGTTGAAATCGGAACTTCGCTTGCTCGAATCGATACACAGGAAATCTCACGTCGATTACAGGTGTTTCCCTCCATTGGAAGTGTTGAAGTAAGACGAGTTTGGCCCTCAGAAGTTGTGCTCGCTATCTCAGAGCGAAGTCCGGTAGCGACTATGGCATTCAATGATCGGTGGAAATTTGTTGATGCAAATGGCGTGGTCTATGGAGAAACATCACGTATACCAAGTGGTCTCATCCCAATATCGGCTGAATCAGAGTCTGCCCGTAAATCCATTGCCGAGGTTATTCAGAATTTGCCTGCGAGCATCAAACGTCAAGTTCTCACCATGTCTGCCCAGAGCGAAGACAGCGTTATGTTGACATTGACGGAAAGCCGGCAAGTGGTGTGGGGGAATGCTGAGCAGATTTCCAGAAAGGTAGAAGTACTTGAGGTTCTCCTTCAAAGAAAAGCACGTTTCTATGATGTGAGTGCGCCAAATTTCCCGACCACACGCAATTAGCGACACACCGAGAAAAATGCTCTCATAATTGCCTGCTTTCTTTACCCTCTCTGTAGCAGAAAGTTAGATTCAACTCTAAGCCTGTGCTTGAGGTTGATACTTTGGGAGGATTGTCAATGGCAGGGTCGACGCAGAACTATCTTGCGGTTATTAAAGTTGTCGGTATCGGTGGCGGTGGCGGCAAAGCAATTAGCAGAATGATTGAAGCCGGACTTCGCGGTGTTGAATTTATTGCTATCAACACCGATTCACAAGATCTCATCATGAATGAAGCTGATGTCAAGCTTGATATAGGTCGTCAACTGACCCGTGGGCTTGGTGCTGGAGCAGATCCAAATGTTGGACGACAAGCCGCTGAAGATCACGCAGAAGAAATTGAAGAAGCGCTTCGCGGTGCAGACATGGTTTTTGTAACAGCAGGTGAAGGAGGCGGCACTGGCACAGGCGGTGCCCCCGTTGTTGCGCGCATTGCCCGCGCTCAAGGTGCACTCACAGTTGGCGTGGTAACAAAGCCTTTTAACTTTGAGAACAAACGCCGAATGCTCACAGCCGAACTTGGTATAGAAGAACTCCGTAAAGAAGTAGATGCCCTGATCGTTATTCCAAATGATCGACTCTTATCTCTCAATGATAGATCCGTATCAATGATTGAGGCTTTCAAGATTGCTGACTCTGTTCTTTTTCAAGGTGTGAGTGGAATTACCGACATGATCACTACGCCGGGCCTTATCAATGTTGACTTTGCTGATGTCAGAAGTGTGATGAAGGATGCTGGCGGCGCATTCATGGGGATTGGAAAAGCGCGCGGTGAAAATAGAGCAGTTGTAGCTGCTGAAGCAGCAATCGCATCACCCTTACTAGAGGCAAGTATTGAGGGTGCACGTGGCGTGCTACTTTCGATAGCAGGTGCAAGTGATTTAGGGCTCTTCGAGGTAAACGAAGCTGCTCGTTTGGTTCAGAAAATCGTTCACCCAGAAGCAAACATCATTTGGGGAACAGTGATTGATGAGAAACTTGGAGATGAAGTCATCGTAACTGTTGTAGCTGCGGGATTTGACTCAGGTCAACCTACCCATAAGCCAGTCCCAGCACTGCAAGCAACAGCAGAAAGTGATGTCGTTGTCGAGGCTGAAGCTGTAGAAGAACTACCCACATGGCTTTCTAATGAACCTGCTGAGGATGCAGGTGAGAGTGTTGAAACTCCAGTCGCAAAGCCAATTCAGACTATCGTGTTTGATGATGGCGAAATAGACGATGAAGTTGATGTGCCTGATTTTCTGAAGTAACAATGTGGTCTGGTGAAAATAAACACGCCACATGGCTGTTTACCTCGCGGATCCATCCTCGAGGCCAATCATTAGGTGTCTACAACAATTTCAATTTGGCCGATCATGTTTTGGACGAGCCGCGGAGTGTCCGCGCTAATCGAGAGATTCTTGCTGATGAATTGAATGTGTCGGCCGGTAGTGTCATCTGGCCAAATCTTGTACATTCAACAACTGCCCTTGAGATTACATCTTCACATCAGGAGGTAACTGCTGCCGATATCCTCTATACGAGCTCTCGTTCATTGGTAATCACAACGCTCAGCGCTGATTGTGTACCCCTTATTGCATATGCAAGAAATCTTCCTTTTGCACTAACAGCGCACATTGGATGGAAAGGTGCAGCGACGAATATCGCATTTGAAATCGTTAACCTCTTGAGCCAATACACTGATAATGACGTTGAAATTATTCTTGGACCCTCAATTTGTGGAACGTGTTATGTGGTTGAAGCTGAAAGGAAATCTGCAGTGACAGAAATGCTTCCAGCGAGTGCGACTCTTGGAAATGGGGTAGACCTGCAAGCGGGTCTAGCAGAGTACTTTTTAGACAGTGGTTTTCAAGTTACCTGCATTGGGGTATGCACATTCGAATCGGATTCGCTGTTTTCGTATCGGCGCGAGTCGGTAACTGGTAGGCAGGCGGCGGCGGTGAAACTTCAATGAGCCGGCAACAGGAATTGAGAACAAATCTTGCAAACCTTCGTGAGGAAATCGAAGCGGCATGTGAGGTTGCACGTCGTGACCCAGCGACAATCACGCTCATTGCAGTGACAAAGAATTTCCCTGCGAGTGATATTCGTTACCTCTATGAGTTTGGTGTGAGTGAATTTGGGGAAAGTCGTGTTCAAGAACTCGCAATGAAGTTTGATGAAATTGATGATGTGGCACCCACCTGGCACTATTTAGGTCGGGTGCAGAGCAATAAAATTAAAGATATCGCTCGGATAGCTGATGTTGTGCATTCTATCGATTCATTGAATCAGATTGAAAAATTCGAACGAAGTGGTCAGGAATTGGGTCGCACCCAAAATTTGCTAATTCAGGTGAATCTTGATCCTGATTACCCAAATCAACGCGGCGGGGTTTGTCCTGATGACATCGAGGGATTATCTGGGGCAATCCACGCTAGGTCGAACACGAACTTAGGGGGATTGATGTTCATTGCATCTCCGAAAGAGAGTCCGCAGGTGGCATTTGAGAAGTTCCAGGAGGTACTTGAGGATTTTCGATTAAATCACCCTCAGGCATTCATCGCTTCAGCCGGAATGTCTACAGACTTCCGTGAAGCGATAGCTATTGGCGCGACACACCTTCGAATCGGCTCGAAATTGCTCGGAAATCGATCGGTTTAGGGTATTTTCTCCTCCAAGCGTGCTTCCCCCACCGCGCTCCGAGTGAAAGGCTTAGCGATGCCAAACGCTTTACGACGTCTTGGTGAGTATCTTGGATTGACTGAAGTCCAGGACGTCACTGAGACACCTGCCATTGAAGAACAACCACAGCGTTCATATCGCCGTGGAAATCTGACCCCCGTCACAGAAACATTCGAAGCGCCAAAGCCAGAACCCGATGCTCGAATTATCACAATTCAGCCGCAATCATTTAACGATGCGCGACAGATTGGTGAAGAGTTTCGTCGTGGTCACGCAGTTGTTATGAACGTGAGCGACATTGATGAGGTTAACAAGCGCAGGCTCGTCGATTACGCATCAGGTCTTGTTCATGGCCTTGAAGGGAAAATTGAGAAAGTTTCTAATGCGGTCTTTCTGATTTCCCCAAAGAATGTTGACGTGCAAGATGATGCTCGGGCAACACTTCGTCACGATGGTTTCTTCAATCAAAGTTGATGTCAATCGGTAGTTATCTCGCCCTCGCACTATCTCTCTATGTATACGTGCTCATT
>JBDLTY010000090.1:0-4720 GCA_039805585.1 Actinomycetota bacterium
CAAATACACGTCGCCCATAAAATAATACTTTTCATCATCGTCATCATGTTCGATGCGTGTCGCACCGTGCTCGAATGCTTCAACAATTGGAGAATTGCATTGCAACTCAATCATAAAATACATTCTAAACCAAAGCATATCTGGTTTTGGAGACTCGATTTTCTGTTTCTTTGATTGCCTTTTCGAATTCTTCGATCCTCTTTTCATTTCGCAAATGTGACCGGGGCCCAATTTGTCGAAAACCGCGCGCTTATGGGATTGATGCGACGCGCGCTTCCCAATTTGGAAGGCCGCGGTCCCTCAGTTTTAAAAGGAACAAAAACATGCCCAAATCATCAACTCGAGATCAAAGTCCAATTCGAACAATCAAAAAGACAATGATTGTTGTGACGGCTCGAGATTCTGAACGAAGTTTGCAAGTCTATTTGAATTCGAATATAATTCCACAAAAAGTTGAGGACGTCCTAGCAGAAGGCCAAAACAGACCTCCAATTCAAATCGAAACTGAGCTTGCTAGTGCGCTCTGCCCAATGTACACCGCAAAAGAGAAGAAATGCATTTTAGGATTTCTCAAGTCGATTGGTTTCAAACCTGACCATTTCACTTACCCTGACGATCTCCCAACCTTTGAAGCGGTCATCCAATCAGTTGAAGATCAAGAGGATAGCATACTTTCAGATTGTCAATTCGAAAGGAATGTTTCTGTTGAACGAGTGTGGAATTTCACCAGTGATGCTCGGCCACATGATCGATTCACTGGATTGGAATTGAAAACCTTTGGTGAATTCCTCACAAACGACGACGTGTTGACAGCAAGTGATCGAAAGGCATGGATGAAACTCTATGGATCAAAACTACCCAAACAAAAAAGTACAGAAATTGAATTCACTGATGAAATTATGAACAAGCTTGGCGAACACCTCTGCTTCAACATGGACCCTGTTAAGAAAGCTGAATGGATCCAGCGATGGACAAAGCCTGGAATAGATCTTTCTAAAGAATAAACAATTGAATTCAAACTGTCCATGGATTTCTATGCTTACAAAAAATACAATCAAGACGGTTTATTTGATACAATATGCGCGCTTATGGGATTCAATGCGCGCATCCAAATTGGGAAGGTGCGCTTTCACTTTTTCGCGACCGAAACAAAGTAACATGGCTCGTACAAAGCTCTCACCTCAACCCAAACTTCCTTTGAATTATCCATCAACTGGCAAACGAGTTCCCAATCCTCAACCCCGTGATCGAAGCCCTGTTCGGACTCCTGTTCGAATACCCGCGACCTTGGTCATCATAACCGCTGGCGATCATGCATGCAGTATGCAAGTCCACTTGAAATCTTCAATCATTCCACTGGAAGTCGAAGCCGCCATCACTGGGGAATCGATAATTCACATCGAAGACCATATTCTTCGTGGATCCGACCTGCTCATTAGCAGTGAACGCATGGCCATCGCGCGATTTCTCAAGTCAATTGGGTTCATTTCCGAGAGCGTCCCCTATGAAGACGATGTCACTGTTTATGACGAAATCGCTGCTGAAGTGAAGAAGCAAGGTGAAACGAGGACTACTGAATTGAATGCTCAAACGCGGCACCAAGTTGATCGCATTTGGAACTTTCTGAGCGAATCAAGAGCAGTGGGTGCTGTTTCCAAACATGAATTGACATGCATTGGTGAATATCTTATCTCCACTGAATGCAATCCTGATGATACTGCGCGGTTTGTGAAGAAGTATGGTTCCAAGTTACCCGGAATCGAAAAAGTGGTCAACCGCTCGAAACAAACTGCCCCGCACGTTGTCACCACGGTCGTGGTCAATTCTAAAGAGCAATCAAACTCTGACATTGAATTCAACGATGCAACGATGAGAGCACTCGGTGAACACCTCTGCTTCGACATGGATCCTGTGAAGAAGGCCGAATGGATCAAACGATGGGCTAAGCACGGCATTGACCTTTCGAAAGAATAAATGATTGATTACACTGAATTTATCAGAGCATTCAACAATTCCGCTCAAATGAAGTAAGAATATAACTGGATTTATTTATCGTGTATGAAGTAAATTGACACACAATGATGCGCGAGCGACCCAACGCACACTTATGGGATTCAAGTTTGCTGTGCGCGTCCAAATTGGGAAGGTGCGCATTCACTTTTCGCGACTTTAATATGGCTTGTATGAAGATTACCCCTCTAGTTCCACTTCCTTTAAACAATTCAACTGTTAAACAAATTCCCAAACCTATTCAGCACCGTGATCGAAGTCCTGTTCGAACTCCTGCTGTCCGTACAAATCCACCTCGACTGCAGCCAAGCAAACAATGGATTATGCGTGTCCGGTATGTTCGTTAGGTTTAACAGTAGTGGTGACTCACCAAATGACAAAGATTGGTTCGCACTGTTGATCTCGGTGATTGAGAAGAAGAAAGGCATATTCTATCGTGTGCAGTGGCTTCAAGCAATGACAGACAATGGTTATTACCGTCCCACAAACGTTTATCACATACACGAAGACACTGTTGTTGGGAAGGTCAACATGTTAGAGCACGGCGACCTTTTTGTGCAACAACAAATAAATAATTAATTCAAGACCGCCATGAATCTATCGGTGCAGCTCTTATCTGAACACGCAAGAATTCCGCTCAAAGGAAGTAAGAATGCAGCTGGTTTTGATTTATTCAGTGCATATGATTATGAAATTCCAAGTCACGGGCGAATGTTGTGTGCAACAGACATCGCAGTTGCAATTCCCCCTCGTCACTACGGAAGAGTTGGTATTTATCAGTTGACATTAAGCTCCTCGTTCAGGATTGGCCCTCAAAAACTTCATCGATGTCGGTGCAGGCGTGATCGATTCAGATTACCGTGGACCAATTGGAGTCCTGTTGTTCAACTTTGACGATACACCGTTCACTGTGCATCGAGGCGATCGAATTGCACAATTGATCATCGAAAAGATTGCGCTACCAACGATCACAGTTGTCGAATCATTGTCTGGAACTGATCGAGGGGCCAATGGATTTGGATCGACAGGAATATGATCGAACTTACTTGCATGAGAGTCAAAAAATAAAAATATAATCTCTCAGTTCTTGAATGTCCATAACAGATGAGAATGGGTATCTCAAAGATCCCTACAGTCAATTCATTCACTCCAGCCGCTATGCTAGATGGTTAGAGAAAGAGGGAAGACGTGAAACATGGACTGAAACAGTTACCCGATGTGTAGCATTCCTTAGAAATCATTTGCAAGAGAAGTACGGAGTTGTACCTGAACAACAGTTGGCTGAAATATTCACTGCAATTCACGAACATGAAATCATGCCCTCAATGCGTTTGCTTTGGACTGCTGGAGATGCCTTGAAAAAGGACAACATTGCGTCATACAATTGTGCCTTTATTGCCATTGATGATTTCATTGCATTCGATGAAATAATGTATGTCCTGATGAATGGCTGTGGAATGGGGTTCTCTGTTGAACACAAGTACGTTGACAAACTTCCAATTATTTCAAATTTCTTCCACGAGTCTGACGAAATTATTGTTGTCGATGACAGCAAGGAAGGATGGGCTAACGCATATCGCATACTGATCAATCGCCTTGCACATGGGTTGATTAGTGAATGGGACGTTTCAAAGATCAGACCTGCAGGGAGTCGTTTGAAGACATTTGGCGGACGTGCAAGTGGACCTGGTCCATTAGTCGACCTGTTCAATTTTACCGTTGCAATATTCAAGGGGGCAACCGGTAGAAAACTGCGACCCATTGAAGTGCATGACATTGTTTGCAAGATTGCAGTCGTTGTTGTGTCCGGTGGTGTTCGTAGATCTGCTTTGATTTCCTTGTCTGATTTGGATGATGTTGAAATGGCAAACGCTAAGCACGGTGAGGAGTGGAAGAATACCTCCACTCAACGCTATTTCGCAAACAACTCTGCAGTCTACACCGATGTACCGTCAAAGGAAATGTTCTGGAAGGAATGGAAAACCTTGCAAACATCTGGTTCTGGTGAACGGGGTATCTTCAACCTTTACTCAGCAAGAAACAAAGCAACAAAGCGAGATGCCTCTTTGATTGTTGGTACTAATCCTTGTGGTGAGATCCTTTTGCGTTCAATGCAAACTTGCAATCTCACTGAAGTCATTGTTAAGAAATCAGACACTCTGATATCTTTGCGAAATAAGGTCCAACTTGCAACAATTCTTGGCACTTGGCAATCTACTCTAACTGACTTCACCTATCTTCGACCTGAATGGAAAAAGAACTGCGAAGAAGAACGTTTACTTGGGGTCTCATTCACTGGAATCTTTTCATCTGAATTGATGACAGCCTTACACAATGATCATATATTGAGTGAGTTACGAGAGCTCGCTGTAATGGTCAATGAGAAAGAGGCTTCAAATTTGAAGATTCGACCGTCTGCGAGTATCACCTGTGTCAAGCCCAGTGGCACTGTTTCTGAGTTGGTTGGATGTTCTTCAGGAATTCATCCATGGCATTCAAAATATTACATTCGTTCGGTGCGAGGGAACGATGTCGACCCGTTGACACAAACGCTCAAAGCGATGGGGATTCCCAATAAGCCTGATAAATACAGCAAGGGGGTCACAATTTTCAGATTCCCAAAAAAAGCTCCAGAGGGGGCAATTGTTAGTGAACAGGTGTCTGCTATTCAACATCTGAAATTGTGGAAACATTACCTTGATCACTGGAC
>JBDLTY010000091.1:0-4875 GCA_039805585.1 Actinomycetota bacterium
TATGCAAATCAATCTACAATACTTTTATGCTAAAGAAGTCTCTCGGAGCGATTCGGTACGCCGTATTTATTCCAGCTCTTGCCTCGATCGTTGGTGCGTTACTCCTCATGGCGCAAGGCTCAATAGAAATGGTGAGCGTCGCAATTGATGCTGTCACGAGTACTAGTTCACTCAAAGACTCAATTGTTGATGTCTTGACGGCAGTCGATGCCATTCTGCTCGGTACAGTGTTACTCGTTATTGGGTACGGTCTCTATGAGCTATTTATTGATGCAGACATCGCCGTACCTGCTTGGCTTCGAGTGAGCAATCTTGATGATCTTAAATCTAAACTCATTGGAGTCGTTGTAGCAATTATCGCCGTAGTTTTTGTTGGTGTGTTTGTTGACTCGAATCGAGCAAGCGACGTTATCTCCTATGGTGTTGGTGCAGGTGCGCTTGTTGTTGGACTTGCTATTTTTGCTTTTGCAACAAAAGATTCTAAGTAGTTATTTGTTTGTGCACTTCGAAATAGTTGAATCATGAGACTTTGAATTCAAATCAACGAAATTAGTTGTCAATTCACTGCCCTGAACTTCTAGCGATAAGAATCCGAATTTGTCATCTACTTCAATCGAGTTTGTTGCACCAGAGGCCTCCCGCAAGTCCTTACCGCCAGTACCAATGACATATTGAGACACTTTGGTGGTGAAACGCTCATAGTGGTGATCATGTCCCGACAGCAGCACGGGAACTTTGTATTTTCGAAGTAGTCTGTATATATCTTTCATAAAAATATTCGAGCCATGTTCACCTGTGGAGAATCGAGGATGATGCGAGATTGCAATGACACAGCGGAGTTCTTGCAGTTGTCGTTCGATCCAACGATATTGTTTTGAACCCTCATCACATCGAACAATTTCACACTTATCATTGGTATTGATAGCGAGAATTGACCACATGTCATTGAGTTTGACTGTGTAATAGCCACGCTGTGGGACTGAAGTGAAGAAATTAAAGAATCCTTTAGCACCAGGTGTTCGGTACTCGTGATTTCCTGGGATTGCTATGGACTTATCAAGAAGTGCCGCCCAGTTTCGAGCGAAGTTTTCCCTGATTTCTTTTGCTGACGCAGATTGATATTGAATGTCCCCTAGGAGCAACACGTGGTCAGGGTTTAATCTTTCAATTGCTTTCGAAACTTTCCGATCAACGCACGGATACTTCAAACGTTGAGCAGTGTTGCAGGAAATATCACCAACGGCAGCAAGAGTGATAGTGTTCGTTGTTGTGAGTTTTGGCTTTTCAGCATATGCAAAACTTGGAATGAGTGAAAGCACAACAAGGCTTACTGCTAGTGCTTTGACGTGTTTCCAGATTTTCATGGTCAATCACTTACCAGGGAACAACTTCTCGATCTTCCCAAAGAAGTCCGTTCGGAACAAGTGAACCATCAGGAAGCGTTGTTTCTCTCGTTGCTAACCACACGATGGTGTCAGCTGCTTCTTCTGGACTTCTAGGAGCATCTGGTCCGCCCATATCTGTTCGTGTGTGGTTTGGACACATCGCATCGACAAATACTCCACGTTTTCCGTGACTGAGTTCTGCGGCAAGGTTTTTTGTAAGCGCGTTCACTCCAGTTTTTGAAATTCGATACGGAGCGAGTCCGCCTGCAGTTCCAGGTCCGCTCATTCGACCTAAGCAAGCAGAGACATTGATGATTCGTCCAGATCGGCGCTCCTGCATCAGTGCGCCAATGATGTTTGTTGTATTGAAGACGCCATCTAGATTTATGGCTAGTACTCGTCTCCATTCAGTCTCAGTAGTTTTGAGAGTCTTTGCCATCTTGTCACTCATCACGCCCGCTGAATTGATCAGCACATCTATCGGTGCGATTGACTCAAAGTAGTCCGCCATCGCTTTCACTTGATTCATGTCAGCAACATCGCAACCAAATGAGATTGCGTCGATACCTTCGGCAATCAAAGCATCGCGAGCCTTGTCGCTTGAGGCAGATGTTGCTCCGACTATCCCGACTTTGAAGCCTAGCTGGCCGAGTTTTCGGGCGGCAGCGAAACCAATCCCTCTCGATCCACCTGTAATTACTGCGAATGTCATGGTGGAATGCTTACCTAGCATTCGCATTTCTGCATCTTTACGCTAGCGAGTAACCTTGCCTCCTACGTGAGGAAAGGCTGATTGTGAGCGAGCGCCCCGATGGTTTCGGAGCAAACCAGTGGCTTGTAGACGAGCTTTGGGAACAATATAAACAGGACAAAAACCTCGTAGACCCCGCTTGGTGGGATTTCTTCGCTGATTACACCCCGAAAGAGCCGGTGCTGAAGCGTGCAAAGAAGCAGCCAAGCACACCATCCGCCCCGACGTCAGCTCCAACAACCTCCGCGACCGCCGCTCCTTCAGCGCCTGCTACGGTGCCAAGTGAGCCAAGTGTTGTAAGCCAAGCACGAGACCTTCGCCCACATACTGATCCAATAACGCCTACTGAACCTGCTGAAGTTGTTGTACTCAAAGGTGCTCCATCGCGTGTTGTCACGAATATGGAAGAGTCACTCAGCGTTCCAACTGCAACAAGTGTTCGATCAATTCCTGCAAAGTTGATGGTGGATAACCGAACAGTTATCAATAACCATTTAGCCCGAAGCCGCGGTGGAAAAGTTTCATTCACTCACATCATTGGTTATGCAGTAGTGAGAGCAATTAAAGATTTACCAGAAATGAATTTCGGTTACAGTGAAGTTGATGGCAAACCTGCACTCGTAAAAAACATGGCAATCAATCTCGGTCTTGCAATTGACCTTGCAAAACCAGATGGAACACGTCAACTGCTTGTGCCAAACATCAAGAATTCAGAACAAATGGATTTCTATAACTTCTGGATGACCTATGAAGATCTCGTTCGTAAGGCTCGTAATGGAAAACTTGAAGTAAGTGACTTCGCTGGCACGACCGTGAGTCTCACCAACCCTGGAACTATCGGCACAGTTCATTCAGTTCCACGGCTCATGAAGGGACAGGGCCTGATTGTTGGTGTTGGAGCACTTGAATACCCTGCAGAATTCCAAGGTTCATCTGAAGCGCACCTCATGAATAACGCAATCAGCAAAGTCATCACGCTGACCAGCACCTATGACCACAGAATCATCCAAGGTGCTCAATCGGGTGACTTTTTGAAGCGCGTTCACGAATACCTACTTGGTGAAAATGGCTTCTATGAAGACATTTTCAGATCAATTCGCGTTCCATACCAACCAATTCAATGGGCAAAAGATATTTTGCCAATTCATGACAGCGATGTTGATAAGACCACGCGTGTGCACGCACTGATTCATGCCTATCGAGTGCGTGGTCACCTTATGGCTGATATCGATCCACTTGAATACCAGCAGCGTAATCACCCAGATCTTGACCTCAAAACTCATGGTCTATCACTCTGGGATCTCGACAGAGAATTTCCAGTAGGAGGCTTTGCCGGCCAAACTTTCATGAAACTTCGAGACATTCTCGGAGTTCTTAGAGATGCCTACTGCAGAACCATTGCAGTCGAATATATGCATATCCAAGATCCAGAACAGCGAGCCTGGATTCAAGCACGTGTGGAAAAGGGCTATCAGAAACTTGATCAGACAGATCAGATACGTATCCTGCATAAACTCAATGAAGCTGAGGCATTTGAGACCTTCCTACAGACTAAATATGTAGGACAAAAGCGTTTCTCACTTGAAGGTGGAGAATCGGCAATTCCATTGCTTGATGCCATCCTCGAACAATCTGCTGAACAAGATTTCAAAGAAGTCTGCATTGGTATGCCACACCGCGGTCGTTTGAATGTATTGGCAAACATTGCGGGTAAGGAATATAACCAAATCTTCCGCGAGTTTGAAGGTCACTACGGTGAAGAATCCGTCCAGGGATCGGGTGATGTGAAGTACCACCTTGGTACAAAGGGAACATTCACAGCCCCTGATGGCAAAACCACAGATGTGTACCTCGCGGCAAACCCATCCCATCTTGAGGCAGTCAATCCAGTCCTTGAAGGAATCGTCCGGGCGAAACAAGATCTTCTGCCTGTTGAAGATAAACAAAAGGTTCTTCCAGTGCTCTTGCATGGAGATGCCGCATTCGCAGGTCAAGGTGTTGTGCTAGAAACCCTACATCTCTCTCAACTTCAGGGCTATCAAGTAGCGGGGACTCTCCATGTTGTCATCAACAACCAAGTTGGCTTCACAACTTCACCACGCTATAGCCGTTCAAGCACATATGCGACCGATGTTGCTCGTACTATCCAAGCACCAATCTTCCATGTCAATGGTGATGACCCTGAAGCCGTCGTGAAAGTGGCACGACTTGCATTTGAGTTTAGAAAAGAATTCAAAAAAGACGTTGTAATTGACCTCGTATGCTATCGCCGACGTGGCCACAACGAAGCAGATGATCCATCACTCACCCAACCACTGATGTATGAATTGATTGACAGCAAACGATCTGTCAGAAAACTCTACACAGAAAACCTCGTAGGTCGAGGTGACATCAGTCTCGAGGAAGCAGAACGCGCACTCAAGCACTTCCAAGACCAACTTGAACTTATATTCCAAGAAACAAAGTCAGAATCACATGATGATGACCAATTCTCACGAATCACTCACGAAGTAATGACTGCAGGACAGGTTCATCTCGATCCACAAACTCCCGCATACAACGTTCCAACAGGTATCTCCATAGATGTTGTCAATCGAGTTGTTGATTCCCAGCTCAATATGCCAGAAGGTTTCACAGTTCATCCGCGACTCCTGCCACAACTCAAACGCCGTGCTGACATGGTTGCTCAAGATGAAATTGATTGGGGAATGGCTGAAGCCCTTGCCATTGGTTCCCTTC
>JBDLTY010000092.1:0-3679 GCA_039805585.1 Actinomycetota bacterium
CCAATTTCTAGTGAGAGTGCCGGCACTAAGACAGAGCGAACGAGCAAGGTGTCAAGTAGGACTCCAAAAGCAACCGCAAATCCAAGTTGGGCAAGGAACACCAGTGGAAGCACGCCGAGCACTGCAAAAGTTGCAGCCAAGACAATACCAGCGCTGGTAATTACCCCACCTGTGACAGCAAGTGCCTTGATAACTCCTTCACGCGTGCCAAGTTTGATTGATTCCTCACGCACTCGTGTCATCAAGAAGATGTTGTAATCAATACCGAGTGCAACAAGGAAGACGAACGCAAAGAGCGGAAATGAGGAATCGGCACCGGGGAAATCAAAGATGTAATTGAATACGTACGCGCTTGCACCAAGGGCGGCACCGAAGGAAAGTACTACGGTACCAAGCAACATGATAGGTGCAAGAATTGAACGCAATAACAACATCAAGATTAAGGTGATGACCACGAGGATTACAGGAATGATTACCACACGATCGCGACGTGAAGATTGCTGCACATCGTAATTGGCCGCTGCACTTCCCCCGACAAGCGCTTCGGCACCTTCAACATCTCGCACATTATTTCGAAGTTCTTCTACGAATAGCTGCTGCTTACTCGATTCTTCAACTGCCTGGAACGTGATGTCGATGGCAGCTAGTCCATCCACCACAGTCGTGATTGGGCCTTGATCAGTAAACGTAGTTCGAGGGGTTGCTGCAACAACTCCATCAGTCGAGGTTGCAGCTGCGGTGACGTCCTCGATGTAATTTGCATTGAAAACAATGGTCGCATCGACTGACGGTGGCACAAGATTGTGTTTTTCTAACACCCGTAATCCCACCAGAGGCTTTGCGTTTTGATTAGTAAACACCTCAACATCCGAGACACCTTCTGCCTTGAGTTGGGTCAGACCAAACGCCATTGCGAGTAACACGAGAGTTGAAACTATCCATGACCCGCGTGGTTTGCGTCCAACAAATCGAGCAACCTTGCCCCAAATGCCACGAATTTCAGCAACCTCAGAACCGAAGTGTGGAATAAATGGCCAGAAAATCTTCCTGCCGAACAACACCAACACGGCCGGTAGGAACGTTAGGGAGACTACCAGGGCAGCGGCAATACCAAGTGCACCTACTGGGCCAAGGCCAGCGTTACTTCGAAGTTCTGAAAGTTGCAGGCATAAGAGTCCTGCAATAACAGTGCCGGCACTTGCAGCAATTGGTTCCCATGAACCACGCCAAGCCACACCCATAGCGTGATATTTATTGTCATCATGTCGAAGTTCTTCGCGATATCGACTGATGAGCAGTAGCGCATAATCAGTCGCAGCGCCAATCACCAGAACAAACAAAATTCCTTGACTTTGTCCATTGAGTTTGATGATGTCATTCAACGCCAAGTAATACACCAGACCACTTGCTGCAGACAAAGAGAAAATCGCAGAAATGAGCGGAATGATCCAGAGTATCGGACTTCTGTAGACGACAATCAAGATAATGGTCACAACCAGTAGCGTCGTGAAGAGTAGCCGCTCATCGATACCAGCAAACGCTTTAGCAAATTCAGAAAAGATTCCAATCGCGCCAGTCACATAGCCATTTGCGTCAGCGAAAGGTGCATCGACAATTGCTTGTACATCTTCAACGATGCCACCAATCACCTGAAAACTTCCCTGAGAATCTAATAACTTGTTTGAGTCAAGGTTGATGTTAATGACAAATGCTTCGCCGTCAGCACTTGTCGCTAATGCGAATTGCTCTTCAGTTGCAGGAAAAATGTTTGGTACTTGAACGCCATTGACCTCGACATACGCGAGAAATTCTTCTATCTCCTCGAGCGAAATGATCTGTTGGATGATGGATTGAAAGGCTGGAAAATCTTCAGCAGTGAATCCACCTTGAGTTCGTTCAAAGACAATAGTCATCGGAATCACTTCAGCGGCACCAGATGAAGCAAACTTCTCAAGCTTGACCGACGCGGTCGTGGTTTCGCTGTTCTCTGGTAAGAACTCAGCATTGCTATTGGTCTGCACATCACTGAGCTGTCCTGCTAGTGGGCCAGCAAACCCTCCGATGCCAAACCAAGCGATCACAACAAGGAGCGCGATGACGAAAAATTCAGGGCGACGTTGTGCCTCAGACATACATCCTCAATCGTTTCAAATGTTGGCCAAGGCTAGTCCACGAACCTTCAGCCCGCGATGTACGGTCGTAGGCTTTGCCTATATGGAAATGCGCGTTGTGAACTTGCTTGGCCAACTTACTGACTATGAAGAAGCGTGGGAACTTCAGCGTGCTTTGCACGCTGAAGTCGTAGCTGGTTCGGCAAACACACTTATTTTGGTTGAGCACCCCCCTGTCTTCACAGCGGGCAAACGAACACAACCTGAGGATCGGCCGTGGGATGGCTCGAAAGTGATTGAAGTCGATCGTGGTGGAAGGATTACCTGGCACGGACCAGGTCAGTTGGTTGGCTATCCCCTTGTTCGGCTCCCCCAGCCCGTTGATGTGATGTCCTATGTTCATTTACTTGAAGATGCACTGATGGCAAGCCTGAAAACATACGGCATCGAAACCACTCGGGTTCCAGATAGAACAGGCGTATGGGTGCCGAAGGAAAACTCTGGCGACAAAATAGCCGCTATCGGAGTGCGCGTGGCTCGAGGCGTCACCATGCATGGATTTTCTTTAAATTGCAACAGTGATTTGTCTTGGTTTGAGCGCATCGTTCCATGCGGGATTGCGGATGCTGGAGTTACAAGCATTTCACGCGAAACGGGCCATACTTTCGAGATTGCTGATGTGGTCGACAACGTCCTTAGCGAACTTCAACCTAGACTCCTAGACTTTGCACTATGAGCGAGCGCAAACTCATTCGCATTGAGGCACGTAATGCCCAAGTGCCCATTGAACGCAAACCAGAGTGGATCAAGACTCGCATCAAAACTGGACCAGAATTTTTGGAAATTCAACGCAAGGTGGCCGACAAACAACTGCACACAGTGTGCCAAGAAGCCGGTTGTCCAAACATCTATGAGTGCTGGGAAGACCGAGAGGCCACATTTCTGATTGGCGGTTCTCAATGCACTCGTCGATGCGATTTTTGCCAAATAGATACAGGCAAACCGCAACCACTTGATCGTGATGAGCCGCGGCGAGTTGCGGATTCCGTTTTTGAAATGGGTCTGAAATATGCAACTGTAACTGGAGTTGCACGAGATGACCTCGAGGATGAGGGTGCGTGGCTTTACGCCGAAACAGTGCGGGCAATTCATAAACGCGTTGAAGAATGCGGAGTTGAGTTACTCATCCCTGACTTCAGTGGAAATCCAGAATTACTCACCATCGTCTTTGAATCAAAACCAGAGGTTCTGGCACACAATGTTGAAACAGTTCCACGAATTTTCAAACGAATTCGACCGGCATTTCGCTACGAGCGCTCTCTCGATGTCATCACCCAAGCGCGAACATACGGACTTGTGACAAAATCAAATTTGATTCTTGGTATGGGTGAGGAAATAGAAGAAGTCCATCAAGCCATCCAAGACTTATTCAATGCTGGTTGTGAACTCTTAACGATTACGCAATATTTACGGCCAACTCCACGGCACCATCCCGTTGAACGCTGGGTTAAACCTGAGGAATTCGTTGAATTGGCGCAGTTTGCCCAAACTATCGGATTTGCAGGCGT
>JBDLTY010000093.1:0-14369 GCA_039805585.1 Actinomycetota bacterium
ATGTGATTCCAATTGGTGCGGTTACAAAAAACCTTGAAGGGAAACAACTCGCAGAACTTGGTGCGATGGCTGATTCATGCGCTCGAGTTCGAATCTTTAGCGATGACGGTAAGTGTGTATCTGATCCTCTGTTGATGCGTCGAGCACTTGAATACGTAAAAGCATTTGGTGGTGTAATCGCCCAGCATGCCCAAGACCCCGCTCTCACTCAAGGCGCACAAATGAACGAGAGTGAATTGAGTTCACGTCTTGGACTTCGTGGTTGGCCCAGCGTAGCTGAAGAAGCCATCATTGCTCGGGATGTGCTGCTCGCACAACACGTTGGTAGCAAAGTACATATTTGCCATGTCAGCACTAAGGGAAGTGTGGAGATTATTAGACGGGCTAAGGAATCGGGAATCGATGTGACAGCCGAAGTTACGCCACATCACCTACTGCTCAACGAGGCATTGGTCGTGAATTATGACCCTGTCTTTAAGGTCAATCCACCACTTCGTTCCGAAGAAGACGTGGCTGCACTTCGCGTCGGATTGCAAGAAGGAATTATCGATATAGTCGCTACAGATCACGCACCACATCCAATCGAAAGTAAAGATTGTGAGTGGCAAGCGGCCGCTTTTGGAATGGTCGGGCTTGAAACAGCGCTTTCGATTGTGTACACGGCAATGGTGAAAACAGGATTGATTTCCTTTGCACGGCTTGCTGATGCAATGTCGATTCTGCCAGCGCACATTGGACAACTTGCACACCACGGCCGGCCAATCGCAGTCGGTGAACCAGCGAATCTCACACTTTTCGATCCACATTCCACTTATGTTGTCGATAAATTTGATACCTTGAGTAAATCAACGAATAATCCATTCGATGGATTGACACTTCATGGAAATGTAGTGATGACTCTGCTTCGCGGAAAAGTAACCTTTCGTTCAGGTGATGTGACATGATGATTTTCCAGTCCTCTGCAGAAGTTACTGCCTGGCCAGAACGCATCGCGCTCACAGTTGGTTTCATTGGGGTTATGGCATTTCTTTATTTTGCAATGTATAGAAATTGGAAACGCAAATCGAAGCGGGACGAGATGATTCAAGAGCCCGATTCGCTTCCAATTCTCAAGCCACTAGGTGAATTTGAAGGCACATACATCGCTACGACCTATGCAAGTGATTGGCTCAAACGTGTTCATGCTCATGATTTAGCGTTGCCAAGTCGAGGCGCAATTCTTTTGTATCAAGATGGACTCGGGCTGAGGCTTTCAAAAAACTCCTTCTTTATTCCAAAGTCGAACATTGTTGAATTGACTTCCGCACATGCACTTGCAGGCAAGGTTTTTGAGGCGGATGGCATTGTGGCAATCACCTGGCGTCTTGGCGATGTTGAGGTAGTCACAGGATTTCGAACGCAGCAATCTGAAGATCACGCCGCAGTTGTCTCATCTTGGAGCTTCAGTGGCTAAAGCACTTCTTGTATTTGAAGATGGACGCGTTTTCGAAGGTCAGGGATTTGGTTATGAGGGAGTGACAACTGGAGAAGCGGTTTTTCAAACTGGGATGTCCGGATACCAAGAAACACTGACTGATCCAAGTTACCACCGACAAATTGTGGTCATGACGGCCCCGCATATTGGTAATACAGGAATGAATACCACGGATGAAGAAAGTCATCAAATTTGGGTGGCTGGTTTTGTGGTTCGAGAAAATTCACCTGTTGTTTCGAATTGGCGTGCCGAACGCAGTTTAGATGAGGAATTACAACGCCAAGAAATCGTCTCAATTTCAGAAGTTGATACCAGAGCGATAACTCGCCATCTTAGAGACAAAGGCGCGATGCGAGCGGGGATTTTTAGTGGGGAAGCTGCGAATGAACCGATTGCAAAATTAGTAGAGCGTGTCCAAAACACCGAAACAATGCAAGGACTGGATTTATCAGATGAAGTTTCCACCCGTGAGCGCTACGTCATCCCCGCTGTGGGCGTAAAGCGATTCAAAGTTGTGGCATTAGATTTAGGAATTAAATCCATGACACCTGAACTGCTCTCGCAACGCGGTATTGAGGTGGAAGTTGTTCCTAGCACACTTTCTCCAACCGAATTTGACGCATTAGAAATGGATGGTTTCTTTGTGAGTAACGGACCTGGTGATCCTGCAACTGCCGTTCAAGCAATTGAACTTGTCAGACATGCGCTTTCACAAAGGATTCCGTTCTTTGGTATTTGTTTTGGTAATCAAATATTGGGCCGTGCACTTGGTTTTGAAACATACAAACTTAAATTCGGGCACCGAGGCATTAATCAGCCGGTTAAAGATCTTCAAACAAATAAGGTTGAGATCACCTCTCACAATCATGGTTTTGCCGTACAAGCTCCTCTACATGAGATCTCTGAGACACAATTCGGTCGCGTTCGAGTGAGTCACGTCTGCCTCAATGATGATGTTGTCGAAGGACTTGAGTGTCTTGACCGGCCAGCCTTCTCGGTGCAGTATCACCCAGAAGCTGCAGCTGGACCGCACGACTCAGCGTATCTTTTCGATCGATTTCTACAGCTCATGGAGAACAATGCCTAAACGTTTAGATCTTGATAGTGTCCTTGTGATTGGTTCTGGCCCAATCATCATTGGCCAGGCGTGTGAATTCGACTATTCCGGAACCCAAGCCTGCAGAGTATTGAAAGCTGAAGGTATTCGGGTAATTCTTGTGAACAGCAACCCTGCAACAATCATGACCGACCCTGAATTCGCAGATGCGACATACATTGAACCGATAACGGTTGAATTTGTCGAGAAAGTAATTGCGAAGGAGCGCCCGAGCGCACTTCTTCCTACGCTCGGTGGACAAACTGCGCTGAATGTTGCGATGCAATTGCACGAACAGGGCGTGTTGGAGCGTTACGGCGTTGAACTTATTGGCGCAGATGTTGATGCAATTAAACGTGGAGAAAACCGCGAGCAATTTCGTGAGATTGTTTCAATGATTGGTGCAGAAAGTGCTCGGTCGAGAGTGTGTCACACAATGGATGAAGTCTTATTGGCAGCCGAAGAATTGGGCTACCCACTGGTTGTCCGACCATCGTTCACCATGGGTGGCTCTGGTAGTGGCTTTGCACACAACGAAGCAGAACTTCGTGACATTGCAACAGCAGGATTACTTGCCAGCCCCACAACCGAAGTACTTATTGAAGAATCGATCTTTGGCTGGAAAGAATACGAACTTGAATTGATGAGAGACAAACACGACAATGTTGTAATTGTTTGCTCGATTGAAAACTTTGATCCAATGGGTGTTCATACAGGTGACTCCATAACCGTAGCTCCAGCGATGACATTGACCGACCGCGAGTTTCAACACATGCGGGACGTTGGTATTGAAATTATTCGTAAAGTCGGAGTTGATACCGGTGGCTGTAACATCCAGTTTGCTGTCAATCCTCTTGATGGCAGAATGATTGTTATTGAGATGAATCCTCGAGTTTCAAGATCGTCAGCACTTGCGTCAAAAGCCACTGGTTTTCCGATCGCCAAAATCGCTGCCAAATTGGCAATTGGTTACACCTTGGATGAAATTCCGAACGACATCACGAAGAAGACTCCTGCGAGTTTTGAACCAACGCTGGATTATGTTGTTGTGAAAATCCCTCGGTTCGCTTTTGAGAAGTTTCCTGGTGCGAATCCCAAACTAACCACGCATATGAAATCTGTTGGTGAGGCGATGGCGATTGGAAGAAATTTCACTGAGGCGCTTCAAAAAGCACTTCGATCCATCGAGAAAAAGGGTTCAGAATTTAGTTTCGGGGATTGTGAAGATGATGTTGCAGAACTCTTGCATGAAACTTCATATGGTCATGAAAATCGAATTAATGCTGTCCAGCAAGCACTGTGGTGCGGAGCTAGTATTGAAGAGGTTCACGAATTCTCGAAAATTGATCGGTGGTTCTTGGCTCAAATTCACCTTGTCAACCAGGTGGCAAAGTCACTTATTGATATTGAGCAGTTGAACGCAGAAACATTGAAGCGAGCTAAGCGAATGGGTTTTTCCGATGCACAGATCGCTGCCTTACGAGGGTTGACACTCAAAGAGGTAAGGGACCTTCGTCATTCATTTGGTATTCGGCCCGTCTATAAGACAGTAGATACGTGCGCCGCAGAATTTGAAGCATTCACTCCGTACATGTATTCGAGCTACGATGAAGAAAATGAAGTTACTCCACGTTCCCGCGAAGCGGTCTTCATATTGGGTAGCGGGCCAAATCGAATAGGGCAAGGTATCGAATTTGATTATAGCTGTGTTCATGCCTCATTGACTTTACGTGAACTTGGCTACGACACCATCATGATTAATTGCAATCCTGAAACTGTTTCCACAGATTATGACACGTCAAGTCGGTTGTATTTTGAACCTCTCACACTAGAAGATGTGCTTGAAGTAATTCATGTCGAGGCGGCCAACGGCCCAATTGCAGGCGTAATCTGTCAGTTAGGTGGACAAACTCCGCTCGGTTTAGCGAAACAATTACAAGATGAGGGCATTAACATTTTAGGAACGTCACCGGAATCAATTCACCGCGCCGAAGAGCGAGGTGAATTTGGGGCAATACTTGAATCCAATGACTTAGTTTCGCCACCATTTGGTGTTGCCTCTTCATTCGAAGAAGCAAGACGTCACGCAAGTGTGATTGGTTATCCAGTTCTAGTTCGCCCCTCCTATGTTCTTGGTGGACGCGGAATGGCAATTGTGTACGATGAAGACTCACTTGCCCATTATTTGAAGACTGCAACAGAGATTGAACCAAATCACCCGGTTCTGATAGATCGATTTCTTGATGATGCAATTGAAATCGATGTCGATGCGCTGTTCGACGGCAAAGAACTCTTCCTGGCCGGAGTCATGGAGCATATTGAAGAAGCAGGAATACATTCGGGGGATAGTGCTTGCACATTGCCTCCCATCACGCTCAGCCCAAACGACATAGAGCGAATTCAAGATGCAACAAGTAAAATTGCGCAAAGCGTGAATGTGCGAGGGCTCATTAATATTCAATTCGCACTGTCTGCTGATGTTTTGTACGTGTTAGAAGCAAATCCTCGTGCGAGCCGAACAGTGCCTTTTGTGTCCAAAGCAACTAATGTGCCACTTGCTAAGGCTGCCGCTCGGATTGCTGTTGGTGAAAGCATTCAAGATTTACGCAATCGTGGAATCTTGCCATTGCATGATGCGCTGACAAGTACAGCAACGGAAGTCATAGCCGTCAAGGAAGCAGTTTTGCCATTCTCGAAATTTCAAGGTGTAGACACGGTGCTTGGGCCTGAGATGAAATCAACTGGTGAAGTGATGGGTATCAACCATTCGTTTGGCGCCGCATTCTTGAAGGCGCAACTTGCAGCGAATTCAAAAGGATTACCCCGAAAAGGAAAAGCGTTTGTCAGTGTTGCTGATCGAGATAAGCGCTCCATGATATTCCCTATTAAACGATTACATGATTTGGGTTTTGAAATCCTGGCAACAAAAGGTACTGCAGACGTGCTACGTCGAAATGGAGTGAAAGTTGTAGAAGTTCGCAAGCATTCCGAAGGTACTGGAGCATTTGGTGAGACCACAATTGTTGAGCAAATCATGAATCAAGAGATTGACCTCATCATCAACACTCCACATGGGAGAGGTGCACGTGAGGACGGTTATGCAATTCGGACAGCAGCAAGTCTTCGCTCAATTCCTTCAATTTCAACCGTACAAGGGCTTGCCGCCACAGTGCAAGCACTTGAAGCTCTCTTGACGGCGGAGCTATCCGTACAATCGCTTCAGGAATACGCGGCGCAATTAGCGCAGACTGGACACTAAATGCCTGAGCAACATCTGGCCACAATCCTCGCAAATAAGCGTGAGGGTGCATATCACCGTTTAGTTTTGTCTGCGCCATCGATTGCAAAAGATGTGAAGGTCGGACAGTTTGCGACTATTTCAGTAGGCGGCCAAAACTCTGGGATGATTCTTCGCCGCGCATTCAGTATTCATAATATCACCACTGACTCAGCACAGGGTCAAATGATGGAACTTATTGTCAGTCCACATGGTCCTGGCACAAAGTGGATAGCAGAGCAAAGCCCAGGCAAAACGCTTGATGTGGTTTCACCACTTGGAAAAGGGTTTCCATTGCCAAAGTCACCCGTGAATTGCTTGTTAATCGGAGGCGGATATGGAAGCGCTCCACTTGTCTTTCTTGCAAAAGAACTTAAGAAGCGAAATTGCTCTGTTGATTTTATTCTCGGAGCAAGTACCAGCGAGAAATTGTTCGACACAATGAATGCAAAACGTGAATCACGATTCTATGAAGTGTACACACAAGATGGATCTCATGGTCGGCGAGGGATGGTGACAGATTCACTGGCAGACATGATTCAAAAGGCAAATACAAATGTGATTTACACATGCGGCCCGATGCCTATGCTTCAAGCCATCACCGAAATTGCAACATTTCATGGAGTCATCACTCAATGCGCGGTGGAAGAAAGTATGGCATGTGGCATCGGCGTTTGTATGACCTGTGTGCTTCCTGTTCGTGATGAATCCGGAGTCACGCGAATGGTTCGTTCATGTCTTGAAGGGCCGGTATTTCGTGGAGATTATGTTCGCTTTGATGAAGTTGGAAGCATTCCAGAAGATTGCATAGGTGCACCGAGGCAATCGCAATGACAATAGATCTTTCCACAACACTTGGCACGCTTGAACTTTCATCACCAGTACTTACAGCAAGTGGTTGCGCAGCTTCGGGCAAAGAGTTGGATTCATTCTTTGATATCACCGAGATTGGTGGAATTGTTACGAAAAGCATTATGCAAGAACCACGTTCAGGTCGAGCAACGCCTAGAATGGTTGAAACTCCATCCGGGATGCTCAATTCAATAGGCTTGCAAGGTCCAGGGGTTGACGAATTCATCGAACATGATTTGGCATGGCTACAAAGTCGGGGAGTTCAAACGATTGTTTCGATTGCTGGAAACACTGCAGAAGAATTCGTCAGACTGGCTCGCCGCTTGCATACTCATCCGGCCGTTGCTGCACTAGAGATCAATATTTCCTGTCCAAATGTTTCCAACAGAGGTTTAGTGTTTGCCTGCCAACCACAGTCAGCAAGTGAAGTTGTTGGACAAGTGAGACGAGCAGTGGGAAATGGCACGATGCTGTTTGCGAAACTCACACCTGATGTCACTGATATTGTTGAAATAGCTCGCTCAGTTCGAGTATCCGGAGCCGATGGAGTTTCTCTCATCAACACTCTCTTAGGTATGTCGATATCGTCCGCGACACTGAAGCCAACCCTTGGTGGTATCACAGGTGGATTGTCCGGTCCCGCCATCCGGCCGGTTGCAGTGAGATGCGTGTACCAAATCCATCAAGCATTTCCTGATTACCCGATTATTGGAATGGGTGGCATCCGAAGTGGTGAAGATGCGATGGAATTTATTGCAGCCGGTGCTTCTGCAGTCAGTATCGGAACTGCTACCTTTGGTGATCCACTTGCACCAATTCGCATTCAACATGAGTTAGGTCAAGAACTAGAGCGACATAACTTCGACTCTCTTCGCGAAGCAATTGGAGTCGCTCATGGATAATCAAAAGGCTCCTATAGCAATCGCACTTGATCTAGAATCCTTTGAAGAAATCGAACGCATCGCACGACTTGTAAGTCCATATGCTCGAATTTTGAAAGTTGGTATGCAAACATATTTTCGCGATGGACAAAAGGCAATTGATCTTGTCCGAGAATTGGACTGTGAACTGTTTCTGGACCTGAAACTTCATGATATTCCAAATACAGTAAAGGGTGCGTGTAAGAGCCTTGCTCCTATTGCGCCCGACTATCTCACAGTCCACGCCGCCGGTGGAAAGGCAATGCTCGAGGCTGCGGTTGAAGCATTACCGCAAACAAAGATAACTGCAGTCACTGCTTTGACCTCTTTAACCAATGAGGATATTGCCTCGTGGGGGCAGATATCAATTGAGTCGTTCTCTTCAGCGCTTGCCGAGTGTGCGTCTATGGTAGGTGTGGGTGCAATTGTGTGCTCAGGATTTGAAGTGAAGAAAATTCGCACAATTGTTGGTGGGTCGCTGCAGACGATTGTTCCAGGAATTCGTCAGAGTGATAGTGCGTCAGATGATCAAAAGCGAACCATGACGTTAACTGATGCAATGCTGGCAGGTGCTGACGTCGTCGTCATCGGTAGACCTATTACGCATCACAGGGATCCAGCAATCGCCGCCGCAGCATTTAGCGATGAATTTAGGTTGCTGAATGCCAAGTAAGTTGGTTGTGGTCTCTGGACCCAGTGGCGTTGGTAAGTCAACAATTGTCAATCACGTGCGAACAATTGCAAGTGATATTTGGATTTCAGTATCGATGACAACTAGAACTCAGCGCAGTGGTGAAGTTGATGGTCGGGAGTACTACTTCGTGGATAGAGAGACCTTCCAAGCGAGTATTCAACATGGCGACATGCTTGAATGGGCGGAATTCGCAGGAAATCTTTACGGCACTCCACGGCAGCCAGTACTTGATAAGTTGGAACTTGGCCAATCTGTGCTGTTAGAAATAGAACTACAAGGTGCACGACAAGTGCGCGATAACTTCCCAGAGGCGCATCTAGCCTTTATTCAGCCGCCCAGCTGGCAGGCGTTAGTCGAGCGGCTTGAGGGGAGAGGCTCTGAAGATGAGGCCTCAATCGAGGCGCGCTTAAACGTAGCCAAGAGCGAACTTTTGAGTGCTGGTGAGTTCGATATCGTGCTCACGAACCACAGTGTCGAGCAAACCGCTCAACAGTTGGTAGAGTTCGCCCGGACTTAGATAAGAGGCACAATGTCAGGAAATACCGCACGAGCAGGTGGAATCACGAACCCACCAATTGATGACTTAATTGAAATCGCAGGCACCAAGTATCAATTGGTGATTTATGCAGCGAAACGTGCGCGCGAAATCAATGCCTATTACGGACAATTGGATTCAGGTTCGTTTGAAAATACTGGTCCACTCGTTGACTCAGAGCGAACTGAAAAGCCAATGTCTATTGCGCTGCGAGAGATGCAAGAGGGCTTACTCGAGTTCAAGCGCAACGAAGAAGCGTAAATGTCTTCAACTTCTACCACCGTGGTGGTGGGAGTTTGTGGGGGTATTGCGGCCTATAAATCGGCTGAACTTATCCGGTCACTGAAATCACTCAACTTCGATGTTCATGTCATTCCAACGTTGAATGCCTTACGCTTTATTGGCGAAGCGACGCTCAGTGCACTCAGTGGAAATAAAGTGATGACCGACGTTTGGCAAGAAGCCCAAGATGTGCAACATATCAATCTCGCCAAGACTGCAGATGCTATCGCCGTGTATCCGACAACTGCAGATTTTATGGCCCGATTAGTTGAGGGTCGCTCGAACGATTTGTTGAGCGCAACGCTACTGAGTTCAAGCGCACCAAAGATTTTGTTTCCTGCGATGCATACAGAAATGTGGTTGAACCCAGCAACCCAAGAGAATGTAAGGATTCTGCGCGAACGAGGATATCTGATTTTGAATCCGGAAGAGGGGAAATTGACCTCCGGTGATAGTGGGCTTGGTCGCTTATGTGATCCGCTAGCAGCTACGGCAGTTATTTCTCATGCAACTACCCGTAAAGATCCCTTTGATCTAACTGGAGTAAAAATACTGATTACTGCGGGTGGAACGCGCGAGAGCATTGACCCAGTTCGATTCCTTTCAAACAAGTCCAGCGGTAAACAAGGATTTGCTCTTGCCACAGCTGCGAGTGTTCGAGGGGCTGACGTCACATTGATTAGTGCAAATACAACACTGACAGTTCCAGCGGGAGTGACGTTCAAGAGTGTAGAGACAAGTAGCGAAATGCTTGAAGCTGTGAAGGTGGAGCGTGAGTCACATGACATTGTGATTATGGCTGCAGCTATCAGTGACTTTACGCCGAACGAAGTAAGCATAGAAAAAATCAAGAAAACACAAACCCCTGAGTTGCATCTGTTCTTGAAACCAACTGAAGATATTTTGCGATTGTTAACTGCAACTGCCACAAAAGGTCAAACTATCGTGGGCTTTGCTGCGGAAACTGGCACGAATGCCCTTGAGCGAGGTCTGGAAAAGCTACTCAAGAAGGGCTGTCAGGTTGCAGTAGTTAACGATGTAAGTGAAGGCCGGGTATTTGGTGAGGAGACAAACCAAGTCCTCATTGGTACTGCATCGGGCTCAAAGGAAACAAGCGAGCGTTTAACCAAAATTCAAATCGCACACTTGATCTTGGATACGATTTCTCAGTATCGATTGAGCGGAAAGTGAAAAACCTGTGAAACGCCTTTTTTCTTCGGAATCAGTCACTGAGGGTCATCCTGACAAAATGGCTGATCAGATTTCTGACGCCATCCTCGATGACTTACTTGGTCAAGACCCGCAAAGCCGCGTTGCCGTGGAAACAATGCTGACAACTGGCCAGGTTCATGTTGCCGGTGAAGTGACAACAAGTGGTTTTGCCGATGTGATGCAAATTGTTAGAAGCGTTGTTCTGGATATTGGATACGACTCTTCAGCAAAAGGTTTTGACGGTAATTCCTGTGGGATTTCCGTATCAATTGGAAAACAGTCTCCAGATATTTCTCAAGGAGTCAGCGAAGCATTTGAAACGCGTATTCATGCTTCAAATGATCCGCTTGATCAGCAGGGAGCGGGCGACCAAGGACTAATGTTTGGTTACGCCGCAATCGATACCGTGGAGCTCATGCCGCTACCAATAGACATGGCCCATCAACTAGCCAAACAACTTTCTGTGGTTCGTAAATCAGGCGAACTTGCGTATTTGCGCCCTGATGGCAAAACTCAAGTCACAATCGAATATGAAGGTAATACCGCAACGAGATTAGACACTGTTGTTGTTTCAACTCAACATGATGAAAACGTCAGTCAAGAAACGTTAATGAAAGATGTTCAGGAACTTGTTGTGAAACCTGTTTTGAGAAGAGCAGACTGGCAGGACTTGAATGTTCAAGAACCGCAGGTACTCATCAACCCAACAGGAAGATTTGTCACGGGTGGCCCAATGGGAGATGCAGGGTTAACTGGGCGCAAAATTATTGTGGACACCTATGGTGGAATGGCTCGTCATGGAGGCGGAGCGTTTTCCGGAAAAGATCCTTCAAAAGTTGATCGCTCAGCTGCGTATGCCATGCGGTGGGTTGCAAAAAATGTTGTTGCAGCAGGGCTTGCCACCCGCTGTGAAGTTCAAATTGCGTATGCAATCGGAAAAGCCCAACCGGTAGGCATCTTTGTTGAAACCTATGGAACGTCTGTTGTTCCAGAGTCTCAAATTAGTCGGGCAATTCTTGAAGTTTTCGACCTGCGACCTGCAGCAATTGTTCGTGACCTTGAACTCTTGAACACGAATCTTGTTCGATATCGACCAACCGCAACCTACGGTCACTTCGGTCGACAGGAAGTGACATACAGCCGTTTGACCCCAGGAGCTCCTTGGGAAGAAGAAATTGCTACCAGCCGTTTCCCTTGGGAGTTAACGAACCGCAAAGACCAACTTTCTCATGCTGTAAAGGGTTGAAGTCAGGGGTATCAGCACAATCAGCCTGTGAAGTACGCGCAGGTTCTCGCAGATGTTCCATTTCTGCACACTGACCATCCCTATGATTATGAAATTCCGATGCGTTTTCGCACTGAACTTCACGAAGGTATGCGCGTAAAGGTAAATTTCGGTGGACGCAAGATCATTGGTTTCGTGATTGGTTTAAGCGACTCAACAACCCATAAATCGGCTGGAGAAATTCTTGAAATCATTGACACCTTTGCGGTTCTCACGAAAGAGGTTCAAACTTTCTGTAGCGAACTAGCACGCCGATACCTCACAGCACGAAGTCAAGTATTTGGTTTTGCCGTACCAAAAGCAATGGCACGAATAAATCAAAAACTGCTATCTGAATTACCAGAACCACTCAGGCAATTTGAGGCAGATGCGCTTGAACCGCTTGCGCTCAGCACAAGTTATTTGGTGCCGCCTTCACGCTCAGTTCTTGAATGGTCCGTGGACAAAGTCGCTCAACTCATTGAAAGCAATCGTAAAGGAATTATTCTGCTGCCAAATGTGTCATTAGTAGAACAGTTCGAAATTCAACTACGTAACAAAGTTCCAGAAGCGAAAATCGGAAGAATGATGAGTGATCAAACGCCAAGTGTTCGATATGAACAATTCATGCGAATCTTGCGTGGCGAGGTGCACGTAACAATTGGTACTCGCTCAGCAGTTTTTGCGCCAGTGGACGATTTCGATTACATCCTTATGATGTTCGAAAACGACGACTCATTTGCTGAGCAGCAATCGGGTCAATGGCACGCTCGTGATGCTGCGCTTCTACGCGCAGATTTGGCGAAGAAGCCACTCGTAACTGTTGGATACTCAAGGAGTGTTGAACTTCAAAAACTCGTTGAAGATGGAAAGGTTCAACATGTAGTGATTGAGGGGGTACGAGGCGCTAAGACAATGATTATCCCTCGGGATGATAATCCCAACACTCACAAGCTTCGCCTTCCGAGTGTTGCCTTCAACATTATTCGCCAAGGTCTTCAACGAGGTCCAGTACTCCTGCAAGTTCCCTTACGTGGCTATCAACTTAACATCCAATGTGCTCGATGTCGCGAGCGTGCATCGTGTAGTGAATGTGGCGGTGGATTGGAAAACACGCCAAAGGTCGGAATTCGCTGTACTCGATGTGGTCGTTCATTCGGACAATTTCTCTGTCAATGGTGTTCACACTCTGAAATTCGCAGCATCTCGGTCGGCTCTGTGCGAACTGCTGAAGAAATCGGTCGCGCGTTTCCAAATACTCAGGTTATAACATCAGGCAGAGAAAGTATTGTTGCTGAAATTGATGCACAACCGAGCCTTGTGATAGCAACACCTGGAGCAGAACCAGTGGTGCACAGTGGCCGTTACTCAGCAATGATTATTCTCGATCCCGAAATAACATTGAATCGAATAGATTTGCGTGCACACGAAGAAGCTTTTCGACGTTGGTATGACACAAAGTCACTCGTTGATCCAGAAGGTGTTCAACTTGTATGTTTACGAGATGTGCATCAAGTTGTTCAGTTCATGATACAAGATAACCCAGCAGGATTTGCACACCAACAATTGCAAGAGCGGATTGCTGCGTCATTGCCACCGGCACAAGAAACGTACCTGATTGAAGGTGATTTATCGAATATTCAAACTGCACTACACAATGCATCTG
Organism: Actinomycetota bacterium; assembly: GCA_039805585.1. GTDB lineage: Bacteria > Actinomycetota > Actinomycetes > S36-B12 > UBA5976 > JAFMIT01. The sequence goes on from JBDLTY010000093.1 coordinate 13,273, forward strand.
AGATACCAGGAGTTTCAATACTCGGGCCAGCCGAACATAAACATGGCTTCTACGCCCTTGTTTACTGTGAACCTTCACAGGGGTCATCTCTTAATCTGCACTTGAGAGCGATTCTTGCAAAACGCTCAAGCACCAAAGCCAAAGGTGTGCTGAGGATTCATTATTCACCTCAAGTATTGCCCTAGTTCAAGTAGTAAACTTTCGGCATGTCTATTCAACCTATTCGGCTTTTTGGCGACCCGGTACTCACTACACCTGCACTACCTGTTGTTGACTTTGATAAAGAACTCCGCCAACTCGTTGCAGATTTAACCGAAACCATGCTCGATGCGCCGGGATCGGGGCTTGCAGCCCCGCAAATCGGTGTGAGTTTGAGAGTATTCACATATTGGGTTGACGATGTTGTTGGGCATCTGATTAATCCCTCGCTTGATTTATCGGATGAAGAGCAACTGGGTCCTGAAGGATGCCTTTCGGTTCCTGGATTGACATTTGATTGTGCTCGCTCAATGCGCGTTATCGCTAAAGGCATGAACATGTTTGGTGAGCCAGTTGTCATCGAGGGAACACAACTTTTGGCCAGAGCAATTCAACATGAAACCGATCATCTCGACGGAATTGTTTTTGTTGATCGTCTGGATAAAGAAACACGCAAAGCTGCGATGAAAGCGATTCGAGAAGCAGAGTGGGCTGCAGAGCCAATTCCGCAAATCAAGCTCAGTCCACATGCTATTCGACCAGGCTTAGGCTAGTGAGAATAGTTTTCGCAGGAAATCCCGAACCTGCACTCTTGACGCTACAAGAACTCCAGAAACATCACACAATCGTTGCCGTCATTACCTCGCCGGCCAGACCACAAGGTCGAGGTCAGAAAGTTGCTCATTCGAAAGTTGCCGAGTTTGCTCTTCAACAAAACATACCTCTGATTGAAACGGCGAATATCAATACTGATGAACGAGTTGAGGCTTTGGAATATGACCTTGGTGTGGTTGTGGCATTCGGCCAACGCATTGGCGAAAGACTGCTTGGAAAAACTAAGTGGATGAACGTTCACTATTCACTCTTGCCACGATGGCGAGGGGCTGCGCCGGTTCAGT
>JBDLTY010000094.1:0-5373 GCA_039805585.1 Actinomycetota bacterium
ATGTCGGAAAAACCAAAACCATTTGGGTCGGTCCTTACGGCAATGGTCACACCGTTTCGTGATGACTTAACAGTGGATTTTGATAAAGCAGCAGAATTAGCAGCCGATTTGGTCGCCTTAGGTAACGATGGTCTTGTCATCAATGGCACAACCGGCGAATCAGCAACGACCACACCTGAAGAGAAGATCCAACTCCTAAAAACAGTCAGAAGTGCTGTAGGTGGCAACATTCGGATTATTGCTGGTGTTGGAACGAATGACACCTATAAGACAATCGAAAATGCAATTGCCGCAGAGCGCGTTGGCGTCGATGGTCTGCTCGTGGTCTGCCCGTATTACAACAAACCTCCACAGGAAGGGCTATACCAGCACTTCATCAGTGTTGCGAATGCCACTGGGCTCGGCATCATGCTCTATGACATTCCAGGTCGCTCAGGTGTTGCCATCAGCAGTGAAACATTATTGAGATTAGCTGAACACCCCAGAATTCTTGCAAACAAGGATGCAAAGGGTGACCTTTATCAGTCAAGCGTTGTAATGAGTCAATCAGACTTGGTGTACTACTCAGGTGAAGACGCTCTGAATTTGCCACTACTGTCAATTGGTGCAGTGGGATTGGTGTCAGTTACAGGGCATCTTGTTGCAGATCGATTGCGTGAAATGCTACGAGCATTTGAAAGCGGTAATCACGAGTACGCACGAACCATCAATGATTCTCTTGTGCCAGTTACGACAGGCGTCATGACAAAATTAGGTGGTGCAATCATGGTGAAAGCGGCTCTCGACTTGCTTGGTCGAAGTGGTGGAGGCGCTGTTCGACTCCCATATGTTGTAGCCGATCAGACGCAGCGCGAGGAGCTTCGAGAATATCTTCGACTAGGTGGTTTTGATTTGTGATTCATTCACATAGTGAACTTGGTGTTCCGCCAAAACTTGCACCCGATGTCCTTCGAATCATTCCGCTCGGTGGGCTTGGTGATGTTGGTCGCAATATGGCAATCTTTGAAATTAATTCCAAAATTATCGTTGTTGATTGTGGTGTGCTTTTTCCAGCGGAGTCACAACCTGGAATCGACTTGATTCTGCCGGACTTTTCATATCTGGAAGATCGTTTTGATGATATTGAAGCTGTGTTTCTCACTCACGGGCATGAAGATCACATTGGTGGTATCCCATTTCTCTTAAAAAAGAAGAAAGAGTTGCCAATCTATGCCACGGAACTCACGCTTGCCTTTTTAGGCACGAAACTTCAAGAGCACAGAATCAGTGGTGATCTAAGAACTGTTCGTGATGGCCAAAGCATTACCACAGAACAATTCGAAGTCACGTTCATTGCCGTCAACCATTCCATTCCTGACGCAGTTGCACTGGCAATCAAAACCAAAGCTGGAGTCGTGATTCATACTGGTGATTTCAAGATGGATCAGCTTCCGTTAGATAATCGAATTACTGACGTGGTTAGCCTCGCGAAATTAGGTGAGCTCGGTGTTGACGTACTCATGGCCGACTCAACAAATGCGGAAATACCGGGTTTTGTGCCAAGTGAGGCCGAAATCGTGCCAACGCTTGAAGGGGTCTTCGCATCAGCACAAGGTCGAATCATTGTCGCATCGTTTGCTTCTCACGTGCATAGAATTCAACAGATTATTGATGTTGCCATTACACACCATCGAAAAATTGCATTCATTGGCCGATCAATGGTGCGTAACATGGCTATCGCCAAAGACTTAGGTCATCTTGTGATTCCTGATGGCGCATTGGTGTCAAACGGTGATATCGACAATTATCCAGATAACAGTGTGGTTTTGATAAGCACAGGTTCTCAAGGGGAGCCGATGAGTGCATTGTCAAGAATGGCAAGCAAGGATCACAAAATACATATCACTGAAAATGACACTGTGATATTGGCTTCATCCTTAATCCCAGGCAATGAGAATTCAGTTGGAAGAGTAATCAATGGACTTTCTCGATTAGGTGCACGAGTTGTTCACAAAGGAAATGCATTTGTACACGTTTCTGGACATGCTGCAAGCGGCGAACTGCTTATGCTCTACAACATCGTGAAGCCTAAAAATGTTTTGCCAGTGCATGGGGAACCTCGTCACTTACTTGCCAATGCACAACTTGCTAAACGAACCGGAGTTAAGAATGTTGTAGTTCTTGAAGATGGCATGGTCGCAGATCTTGAGAACTCAGTGCTTCGATTGGTTGGAAGTGTGGATTGCGGGTATGTGTATGTTGATGGCGCATCAGTAGGCGACATATCTGAGGCATCACTCAAGGATCGAAAGATTCTGGGCGATGAAGGTTTCATTTCCTGCATTGTTGCCCTTGATCTCATTCATTGCAAAGTTATTGCTGGACCTGAAATTCACGCCCGTGGTTTCGCTGAGGATGAGGGTGTCTTCGCACCAGTAATCCCACTGATTCAAGACGTACTAGAGCGCGCATTGCGAGAATCAATTACAGACACGCATCAACTTCAGCAGTTGATGCGTCGTACGCTCGGTAAATGGGTAAACGAAACACACCGTCGAAAACCCATGATTGTCCCTGTAGTCATCGAATCTTGATGAGACACGTGGGGTTATTGAGGCGGAATTGACCTCCTGTGGCAATAAAATCCCCAACCATGGCGAGCAAAACTTCCCCTACTCGCACGCGCCCTCAATCCGCAAAGGCGAAGAGTCCAATTGGACGATTCCTTGGTGGGATCATTAAAGGGTTGATGTGGGCGTGGCGTGGGCTGGGACACCTCTTGGGTTCTGTCGTACGCTCGCTCGGAAATGGTGCTAAAGACGTTGACCCAGCCCTAAGAATTGATGGAATTGGCTTTCTCTTTTTCGCTCTTGCATTGATCTCTGCTGCTGGCTCATGGTTCAAAGTTGATGGTTGGCTCACGAGCGCGTTTTTGTTTGTAACTGAGAGTCTCTTTGGGGCAGGACATCTCATCTGGCCACTATTTTTCTTATGGTTATCAATTCGTGCGCTTCGCAATCCGACAGAAATTCAAGAAACTTCCAGAATTTCAATTGGAATACTCGGACTTGTTATTTCGCTGCTTGGTCTCTGGCACATTGCTCAAGGCGCACCCGGCTTTGACGATGGTGCTCTTGCCATGAATCAAGCGGCAGGATTTTTTGGTGTCATCATCACCTCGCCACTGATTTCTGGAGTAAGCACTGGTTTTGCAATTGCAATTTTGATTCTCTTCACCTTCTTTTCGCTGCTTATCATCACAAAGACCCCACTGAAGCAGGTGCCTGTAAGGATTATGTCACTGATTTCGCTTGTCAAGAACAAAATGCCAGTGCGCGAAGAGAAATCAGAAGCCATTGAGCTTGATTCGTATGCTGCAGATGAACCGTTTGAAACTATTGCCGTCGTTGAAAGTGACCTGCAAGACGATACTGAAGAAATAGAAGAGAATTTCGAAGACGATGACACTGCAGAGATTCAAGTAGTGCAAAAGCCTCTGTATGAAACTGATGATAAGGCGTTGATTGAATTAGTGCGGGAGACACCGACGCTTGTCGGTGACGTTGAATTGCCGCTTGAAGTCCCGTACACACTTCCAGATCCATCACTTTTGACCCAAGGCGTTGCGCCAAAAGCAAACACAAAAGCCAACGAAACTATTAAGGCCGCTTTGATGGGCGTGTTTGAAGAGTTTGATGTTGATGCTGAAGTTACGGGGTATTTACGTGGCCCAACAGTTACCCGATACGAAGTTGAACTTGGCACTGGCGTGAAAGTTGAAAGAATTACTCAACTGGCTAAGAACATATCGTATGCAGTTGCACATTCCGATGTTCGTATTCTTTCGCCGATTCCAGGTAAATCTGCTGTTGGAATTGAAATTCCAAATTCAGATCGAGAAGTTGTGGTGCTAGGCGATGTGCTTCGAAGTAATGTCGCTCGAGCAGAACACCATCCGCTTACCGTAGCGCTTGGTAAAGATGTGGAAGGCGGATATGTTGTTGCGAACCTTGCCCGAATGCCACACCTTCTTGTCGCAGGTGCAACTGGTGCAGGAAAGTCATCCTGTATCAATTCACTGATCGCATCACTCTTGATGAGAGCCACACCCGATGAAGTTCGACTTGTGTTGATTGATCCAAAGCGCGTTGAACTCGCACCGTATGAAGGTGTTCCGCACCTCATCACTCCAATTATCACAAATCCAAAAAAGGCCGCAGAAGCGTTGCAGTGGGTTGTCAAAGAGATGGATAATCGTTATGACGATCTTGCAGCGTTTTCTTTCCGTCACATTGATGATTTCAATAAGGCTGTTCGAGACAACAAAATCAAACTTCCGCCAGATAGCAAACGTGTGCTCAAGCCGTATCCATACTTGCTTGTTGTCGTGGATGAATTAGCTGACTTAATGATGGTTGCCCCACGCGATGTCGAAGATAGCATTGTCCGTATCACCCAACTTGCGCGCGCCGCTGGAATTCATCTCGTTTTGGCGACGCAACGCCCTTCTGTTGATGTCGTCACTGGTCTTATCAAAGCAAACGTTCCGAGCCGATTGGCGTTTGCAACATCAAGCGTTACTGATTCTAGGGTCATCATTGATCAAGGGGGAGCCGAGAAACTCGTCGGCCAAGGTGATGCGCTTTTCTTGCCGATTGGCGCAAGTAAGCCAATCCGTGTTCAAGGCGCGTTCATCAGTGAGGCTGAAATTCGAAAAGTTGTCTCTCATTGCAAATCTCAGGCTGATCCGGAATACCGAGAAGATATCAATCAAGTCAAACTCTCAGCAAGTGCTGCCGAAAGTGACATCGGGGGCGATCTCGATATTTTGCTGCAAGCTGTAGAACTTGTGATTTCAACCCAATTTGGCTCGACCTCAATGTTGCAGCGAAAACTGAGAGTTGGGTTTGCTAAAGCCGGCCGTTTGATGGATTTGATGGAATCACGCGGAATCGTGGGTCCAAGTGAAGGTGCAAAAGCCCGCGAAGTCTTAGTGCAACCAGAAGAGCTCGCATCAACGTTGGCTTCCATTCGAGCAGAAGTTTCCTAGGCTTAGCCAATGACTCTAGGCGAAGAACTGAAGGCAGCACGTCTAGAGAAAAACTTGAGTGTGGAACAACTCTCTACCTTGTCTCGTGTGAGCGTTAAAAATATCCAAAGTTTTGAGGCAGATGATTTTTCAACTGATGCCAAAGTTTTTGTCATGGCAAATCTTTCGGCGATTGCGAAAGTTCTCGAGATAGACATCAGTCCGAAATTTGAATCCGCGCCATCGGTCAATCCAAGTCCAAACGTCATAGACGTACTCGATCGTGAAGGCGAACCGTTACAACGACGAAATTACACCTTCGTAGTAATGACAATCGGTTTGCTCTTGCTCTTTGCCCTTATCTT
>JBDLTY010000095.1:0-3879 GCA_039805585.1 Actinomycetota bacterium
GTTCACCTCAGGTTTGCTTTTGTTTACCCTTAGGCAATGAAGTCGTAGTCTTAGCGGTTATGGAGACGGATGTGGTTGTAGAAGAACTGGCAAATCGCCGGTTACTCAAGGTGCATCACAACTTAGTAGAAATGACTCGCCTTGTAGAGATTGCTATGTCCGATGCAACCAAAGCATTGTTGACAGCAGATTTGGCGCTGGCTCAAAAAACAATTACGCAGGATGATGCTATTAACGCCATCAATAACAGCATTGAACAGAATTGTCTTGAAATCCTGAGTGCAAATGACTTGACCCCTACAGAAATCCGTATGACAGTTGCAAGCCTCAGAATGTCAACGACTTTGGAACGGATGGGTGATCTCGCTGCTCACGTCGCAAAACAAGCACGCTTGCGATATCCGAATGTTTCAATTCCCGACGAGTTAAAGCCGACCTTTGTTCGTATGGGTGAAATAGCAAATGAAATTGTTAAAAGCACGGGCCAGGTGATTGAAACAGGTAGCCTTCAATTCGCAGCTGACATGGCGAAAAATGACGTCGAGATGGACGCAATTCATCGAGAACTTTTCACTGCTGTTCTATCCCCGGAATGGAAACATGGAGTGGAATCAGCCATTGATACCACCTTGCTGTCGCGCTTCTATGAACGATTTGCCGATCATGGAGTTACCATTGCTCGCCGCGTTGCTTTTGTTGTCACAGGTGAGGCATACGGACTCAGCGATCTGAGCCAAATCGAGGGAAATTAGGCGAAATTCGAAAGAATGAGCAACACTTCTCCTATGCCAAAGCTGCGCAAGCTAGCACTGATTTCAGTTCACACCTCCCCGCTTGAAACTCCAGGAGTTGGTGATGCTGGTGGCATGAACGTGTACATCGACAAGACATCGCGAGAACTTGCAAAGCGCGGAATTGAAATTGATATCTTCACGCGTGCAACGTCCAAAGATCAACCTGCAATCGTTGATGTGGCTGATGGTGTGCGAGTTCGCCACATTCAGGCGGGCCCATTTGGTGGTCTTCAAAAACAAGATCTTCCGGGACAACTCTGCGCGATGACAGCAGGTGTGATGCTGGCCGAAGCTGAAAAACCTGAAGGTTGGTATGACCTCATTCACGCTCACTACTGGCTATCAGGTCAGGTAGGGTGGCTTGCACGGGATAAGTGGCAGGTGCCCTTGATTCATTCGATGCACACAATGGCGAAAGTGAAAAATCTTTCCCTTGCCGAAGATGATAGTCCGGAGCCATTGATTCGAATTATTGGTGAAGAGCAAGTTGTAAAGGTCGCTGATCGATTAGTTGCAAATACACATCGAGAAGCGGCTGAACTCATCGATTTATATGATGCATCGCCAAGCAAAGTTGATGTTGTTCATCCCGGAGTTGATTTGGATATCTTCAACCCTCATGGACCTGAAATGCGAAAAGAACTTGGCATTGCAGAAAATGACTTTGTGGTTCTTTTCGTTGGAAGAATCCAGCCACTCAAAGCGCCCGATGTATTATTAAAAGTTGCGAGTGTTCTGAAAAAGAATTTTCCCTCGCTTGGTCAAAGACTGAAAGTCGTAATCTGTGGTGGGCTCTCTGGTTCGGGAACGCAGGAGCGCTATTCGCTTCCTTCCTTGGCCAGTGATCTTGGTCTAAGTGAGAATGTCATATTTCTCAATCCCTTACCACCACAGCAACTAGCTTCGCTCTATCGAAGTGCTGATGTTTTGGCTGTTCCCTCGCACTCCGAGTCCTTTGGACTCGTTGCGCTTGAAGCAAGTGCTTGTGGCACACCTGTAGTAGCCGCTGCCGTCGGTGGCCTTGTCACCTCTGTTAAAGACAATATCAGTGGACTGCTTGTTGGCAATCACGATCTGCAGATGTGGGCGGAGAAGATTGCTGACATTGCACTCAATTCAAGCCTTGCTGAAACTCTGCGGCAAGGTGGCATTGAGCACGCGCGGAAATTTACTTGGGAAATTACAGCCCAAAATCTTGCGCAGACCTATGAGCGGTCTATTTTTGATTTTCGCCGCACTTCAACTGACAAAAACTCTGCTACCGCATAATTGCCCTGTGTCCACACGAAAACTCATTCTGCTGCGCCATGGCGAAAGTCAGTGGAATGCCTTAAATCTTTTCACTGGCTGGGTTGATGTTGATCTTTCTGACAAAGGAGTTGCCGAAGCACGTCAAGGTGGCAAACTCCTGAAAGATCAAAATCTTCTACCGGATGTCCTGCACACTTCCCTTCTCACTCGAGCAATCAAAACTGCAAACCTTGCCCTCGAAGAATGCGAAAGGCTATGGATTGATGTGAAGCGATCTTGGAGATTAAACGAACGGCACTATGGTGCACTTCAAGGTAAGAATAAAAAGCAGACATTAGACGAGTTTGGTGAAGAGCAATTTCAACTCTGGCGTCGATCCTTTGATGTGCCTCCACCTGCAATCGATCCTCAAAGTGAATTTGCGCAAACACATGACCCTCGTTACAAGTCAGTACCACCAGCTGAGTTACCACAAACTGAGTGCTTGAAAGATGTGGTCGCACGGCTACTTCCATATTGGCACGGCGATATTGCTGCGGACCTTCACAGCGGTAAGACAGTTTTGATAGTGGCTCATGGAAATTCACTTCGTGCATTAGTAAAAGAACTCGATCAAATTTCAGATTCAGAGATTGCGAATTTAAACATCCCCACTGGAATTCCACTCTTCTATGAACTTGATGAGAATCTTTGTCCCCTTCAGCCAGGACGCTACCTTGACCCAGAGGCCGCTGAACTTGCTGCAGCCCAAGTTGCTAGCCAAGGGAAGAAATAGCTTAGAGTTCCATCAAGCGCTGTCGTATTTCAACGTGATACACAATGGTTGCAATTGTCGCAATGACGCCCATGATGTGAAAGATGCCTCCAGCAAACACCACAAGCGCAGAAAGCCCAAGTCCGATTAACCAAGCAGTACGCGATCCTTTGCCAATGAAATCAAAGGCTTCGCTTCGTCGCCTAAGTGCATCAAAGAAACCAACTAATGCCATGAATGACACCGCAAGGTTGATGATGAGTACGAGGTTATTCATGCTCACGCTTAGTTAGTTTGTTGACTCGAGTCTTCACTTGCGCAATCGCTTCTTCGGCAACCGGTTTGGCAGCCTGCACAAGTCCAGTGACTGTGTCTTTCAGCCGTTCAGTTCCCTGATCAATCACAACTGCAGCTTCATCGGCTTTTTCAGCAACTAAATCTGCGACTTCACTCAGTTTCGCCGTTGCTTTTTCCAGGATTGGCTCCGCTTTTTTCAGCGCTGGACTAAGTGTTTCTTGAGCTTTTTCAATATATGGCTTAGCTACTTCTTCAGCTTGGGCGATTTTTGGTGCGACAGCGACAGCGACCTGCGCAACGACTGGAGCAACCTTGCTCACGACACTGGCAATTGCAGGCGCTGCAATGTCGGCAACTTTCTGGCCGACTGTGGGTTCAAATGCTTCAGCGGCCTCAGCAGCTGTTTCACCTTTTTCAATAAATACCTCAGCGGCTTCGGCAGCCGTTTCATGAGCGAACACCTCGGCAGCTTCACCTGCTGAAGTGATGACTACTTCTTCATCGAAATCAACGCTGGATGGGCTTGCCTCTGGGGTTTGCTCATCATCGATTTCTTCATCGTCGATCCAAACTGCATCGTCAGGAGTTGAACTTGAATAGTTCATGATTGTTCTTCTTTCACTTGATTCGAAATCACAAAATTGGCGTAGAGATCCAAGAGTTGTGACTTTTGATGTTCTGTTAAGTCAGTGTCTTTAGCGATTGCTTCAGTTGTGTGGTTTATTTTCTTTTCATCCGATAAGTACCCTGCTTGGATGTAGAGAGTTTCAGCGGATACTTCAA
>JBDLTY010000096.1:0-5694 GCA_039805585.1 Actinomycetota bacterium
GGAAGAGTTAGAGCAGCGGTTGATCCACCTAAATGAATTCCACCTTCAGTAATCGCACCTGTTACGAATGGAACCGCTGTTACAAACAGAATCAAGAGACCAGCAAGTTTCGGTTCTTGGCGAGCCCAAAATGCCATCACAAATGAGAGTACTAATGTGGCAACACCGAGTACTGGCCCGTTGGTATCTCGAAACTCAAGCCACCAGTCAGGAAATCCAGTCGTAGCAAATCCAAGTAGCACGAGTACTGCAGAAAAAGCAATGAACATACCTTGTAGAAAAACTACTCTCTTGAAAACTAAGAACAACATCACTAGAAGTGGAACAACACATAGCGTCAACACAATCCATGGATTTGTAGTACCGGGCGTCTCAAAGGTTTCTCCGATAACGAAGAGTATCCCAACCACGCCAAACATGATGTAGCCCCAAATTCCGATATCTTTGATTAATTTCAACATTTTTCACCCCTATTCTTATGGATGAAGATTAGCCCAGCACCACATTGTTTCAAAGGGTCGAAATACCTATTCGCTTACACTTTCACAGTGCATAAGCCATCTTGGCGAGAGTTCATCTCCTACTGGACGAAGTTCGGGTTTTTATCATTCGGTGGCCCAGTCGCCCAAATTGGAATGCTTCACCGTGATTTGGTGGAAAACAAGAGGTGGCTTGACGAAGATGAATTCAGTCAAGCGCTGTCGTTTGTTTCGATTTTGCCAGGTCCTGAGGCGCACCAACTTGCGACATACATTGGTCGAAAACACTTTGGCTTTATCGGCGGAGTGCTTGCCGGAGGACTTTTCCTCTTACCTTCACTCTTTATAATTTCAGGGCTCACCTGGCTCTATCTTGAGTATTCAACAACTACCAACATCGATGATGTGCTGGATGGTCTTCGTGCTGGAGTTCTCGGGCTCATCCTTTATACGACGTACCGGCTCTCAATCAAAATCAAGTGGGATTGGAAATATATTGCTATTGCTATGACATTCCTGATTCTCGGATCAGTCTTCTCTATTCCCATCATTGCTCTTGTTTTTATTGCACTCGTCATAAGTTACCTGCTAGCACGTTCAGTTCAATCAACTCCCTCTGATGCACTGACCTGGAAGCCAACATTGAAACCATTAGGTATTGGATTTCTCATCTGGCTAATGAGCTTTTTCCTTGTTTTTCAAAGTGAAGAACTGAGAAATATCGCCACCCTCTTTACTCAAGCGGCACTGATTACCTTTGGAGGGGCCTATTCAGTAGTGCCCTTTGTGTCAGAGGCGGCTGTAGGTCAATATGGATGGCTGACGCAATCACAGATGCTTGATGGAATTGCACTAGGTGAAACCACGCCTGGACCGCTCATCATGATCAATGCGTTCGTCGGATTCATTGCATTTCAGGGGTTTATCGGTGCACTTACGGCAACTTGGTTCACATTTTTACCTTCATTTGTTTTGGTTTTCGCAGGAGCACCAATAATGGCGGCTATCACCAAGAACCATCGCATGAAATCAGCATTGGCAATTCTCAATGTTGTAGTGATTACATTTATTGCAGGTTTTGCAATTCAGATTTTTCAAGATCTTAACTCCGACACTCGACTTACTCAGGTACTTTTTGCCCTCATCAGTTTCGTTCTGCTGATTAAAACCAAAATTCCCCTCATCGCTCAGCTATTTCTTATCACACTTCTATATGTCGGAATGACTATTCTCATCAATTAAAAACTGACGGTGAAATTCACTTTCCCAATTACTTGAACCATCAGAAGTCAAACACAATTTTAGCTGGTTTGGATTTACTATGTTTTCTACCTAGATGGCTTGGAATCTTTGAACGGCAATTTCCAGATTTGAAACTGCACAAATAGCAAAGAACTACTAGATTCCGGCCATGTTGAAGCGTATTCACTACACCAATAGCCGATTTTTCGTCATTCCGGGCTTGGGATTTCTTATTTTGCTGATTGCCTGGCCTCAATCATTATCCACGCTAATAATGGTGTTACTTGGTTTTGTGCTGGTAGCAACAGTCTTCTCGGCTGTGCACCACGCTGAAGTCATAGCGCTACGCGTTGGTGAACCTTTTGGCTCACTAATCTTGGCTCTTGCAGTGACAATCATCGAAGTTGGCATGATCTTGGTACTTGTTTTGCAATCCCCGGATACAACCGAAAACCTCGCTCGAGATACTGTCTTTGCTGCAGTCATGATTACGACCAATGGAATTGTTGGTCTATCGTTGCTGATTAAGGCAATCAGACAACGTCTTGCGACGTTTAATGCGTACGGAGTTGGCGGTGCACTCGCCACTCTCGTAGCACTCAGTACCTTAACCCTTGTTCTTCCTACATTCACCACCTCATCACCTGGCCCAACGTTTACAACCTGGCAATTGATTTTTGCAGCTATTGTCTCTTTAGTTTTGTATCTAACATTTGTCGGTGTTCAAACAGTTCGCCATCGAGATTACTTTCTTCCTCCCCCTCGAGAAGATGACACGATTCCACTCCAAGAACATGTCGAACCACCATCGCGGTCTCAATCATTGTTGAGCCTTGTTGGATTGTTTATTTCGCTGGTCACAGTTGTCGGGCTTGCGAAAGTCACAAGTCCTTTGATTCAGGGATTTGTTGACGAATTTGGTTTACCACAGATGGTTGTTGCAATCAGTATTGCGCTGGTTGTGCTTTTGCCAGAGTCAATCTCTGCATTCAAAGCTGCGCGATACGGAAGAACCCAAACCAGCCTCAATCTTGCTTATGGATCGGCACTTGCAAGTATTGGCTTAACAATTCCTGCAATGGCTGTGATTTCAGTGCTGTTTTCCTACAAGGTCAATCTGGGGCTAAATCCATCTGAAATAGTTTTACTTGCGCTCACATTCATCGTCTCCACATTAACGCTCTTCTCTGGAAGAGCAACGCTTTTGCAAGGCGTAATCCATCTGAGCATTTTCGGAACATTTGTTATGTTTGCCATTACACCATAAGAATGGGAACTCGATTTCGAGTTCCCATTCAATTTTGAATCGAGAGATTATTGTGCGGTGAAGCCGCCATGCACTGTGTAATTGCTACCCATAATGTTCGTTGCACCATCACCCAAAAGGAACACAATGACTTCTGCGACTTCTTCGGACTCATGTCTTAGTAGTAAGAAATGAGAGTAGTGGCAACCCCACAGACTTATATAAACTCACTTCTCTGAAGGTATGCGCACCGCAATTATGTTTCCGTCCGGATCCATGAAATCGTAATGGAACCATCCAGATGACTTGAATTCGCGTAGCACCTGAAATAGTCCCAGGCTAGAGTCAGAATACAACGTGAAGACAGGCTTCAAGGGCGAATCTTCTCGAGCAGTAACTCCATCTGAAGCCTCAAGAAATTCGGCTGGTATTCGATGCAGCATCACTTCATTGGAATCTTCAGCAATATGCACAAAATCGTTTGATTCAACAATTATTCGAGCATTGAGAAGTTTAAGATAAAAATCCCTCATCTCATTCCAGCGGGAAGCCCACACAACTATCTGAGTCATTATCTCATCTTATTGACTTATAAGCGCAGTACAGCAAACCACCAACATAATTTGGATAAGAATTTGTGTGCAGTTAGTCCCCACGAATGACTGAATAACTCACATAATCGCGAAGTTCTCCATTTACTTCGAACAAACCTCTGAGTATCCCCTCTTTAGTCCAATTCGCTTTTTCGAATGCTCTTATCATTGCAACATTCTCAACATCAGTTGAACCTGAGAGTCTATGGCATTCATCATTGATAAATGTTTCCTTGACTTCTCTGTGTGTTTGCGTTCCGATACCCAATCCCCAAGATTTCTCAGCAATTTCAATTCCTATTTCGACAGTGCCAGGAGGCATAACCCAATGGCAACGGCGTAATTGAAGGTCACCCACTAATGATCCATCTTTCTCAATTGCAAGGTGAAGGTAGTGATCTACCCAAGATCCTGATGTTCGAACGACTTCCCGCCAGTATTCGCTCTGGTCGGAGTCAGAAATTCCTCTCAAGATGAGAGACTCTTCAAATTCATCAAGCAGATAGGGGCGCAATCGCACATTCATCGTTCAATGCTAGTAAGTCTCTGTATCCCAAAAAGATTCAGAGCCGCCTTCGGGAATCGAACCCGAGACCTTCTCATTACGAGTGAAATAAATGCATACAAACAATATCTAAAATACCTAAATTCCCTCACATCAAGTACTCTGAAATATCTCTTAGTGGCACCACTTAGTACATATTTTGTTCCTTAAATGTTCCTTGAACAAGTACGGATGATATATTGACAAGAGGTTAAAACCGTGATGTCTTGATCTAGGGGTTGCTTTTCAATATGCTTTCTGCATAGTGTGAAGTAATTTCGGCGTAAAGCTGGACAGGGGGAAAATGAAATCTCGCATTACCTATTTTTTAGTGGGTTTATTCGGAGCGATTGCTGTTTCTTCGGCTAACGCCACTCCAACGGCCGTTTACAATGATCCATACAGCGGTTATGTTCTATGCGTCAATAAGTCCACTAAGGTTGTTACATACCCCGCCAAACTTAAGTGCCCAAGTGGGTTTAGGAAGCTTGAGCTTGGGGCACAGGGTGCAGACGGTGCGCCGGGGCCTTCAGGACCAGCAGGAATTTCCACCTTAAGGTGGGCTGTGAGCAGCGCAATAGATATCGTGGCTGATGGTTACATTGGAAACTCAAACCAAATGGTAAGACAAGTTTTACTACACGTTGATGGGTCTTCTTCTACGTCGGCTAGGGTTTATTACACAGCGAATATTCAAGGGAATTGGTCAGATTCTGCACAGACCGGAGATTTAATTCAATGCTATTTTCAATCTCCAGCGGACTACAACGCAAACAATGGGATAACTTATTGGGGTGGTTCTGAAGATGAAAACTACAATTGGAATACCATAAGAATGTCAGTCAGCTCGTCAGCTATAACAAGCACTCTGAAAGTATATTTAGTTTGCCGTACCAGTGGTACCGTGCGCGATTTGACAGCTTTTGTTCAATCGGTCCCAGTCGATAGCTACCAAACTTTGAATGTCTACCCCAATCCGTAACGTCACTGCATAGAGGAAACTTGAACAAATAAAGACTTCCACATTTTTACTAAGGAGAAATCGATGAAATCTCAACCAACAAATAGTGCTGCTGATGACCTTGAGACACGCATCTTTGAACTTGAATCAATGATTGCAAGATTGAAGGTAGTCGGTTATTTGGGACTAGCCATCGCTACAACTGCTGTCGCGCTAGCCTTCACTGTTGGCCCTCAAGGCCCGACAGGGCCGCAAGGTCCTCAAGGTTTAGCGGGAAAGACTGGACCACAGGGTCCAAGAGGATTTCCAGGGGAGTCTGTTACGTGCCGAAACGTACCAGTAGTGGGTAGCATTTTTACTTGGACTGGAGAGGTTCGCGGTGTGAATGATTGGGGAACACTAGCCCGCGACTGGACTGACACCAGATTCATACGCGACATAACAACAACCACACAACTAGTATCAAAATGCGACTAAAAGGCATTTACAATATTCAGAATCCATTTAGGATTGTGGAATGATTAGAAAGAACCAAGAAGATCTCGAGTTTGATGTCGTGTCAAAGTGGGTTGCCGCTTGGGATGATATCGCGGATCTTTTGGATGAATCATGGACAAGTTACTCAAAAA
>JBDLTY010000097.1:0-3207 GCA_039805585.1 Actinomycetota bacterium
GGCGTGTATGAGGTGTACCAGGCCGGGTTTTCAAGAATATTCCTTTGAATCACACTTGGTGTGATGGTGTCGTAATATCCAAGACCAAGCAGCGACGTTACTTTGGTATTTTGGTTCGCAAGCGTTCGCAACTCGTTCAAGACTTCACGCTCGGTTAATGCAGGCGGTAAGTTCAGTGGTTCATCTATACGAATTTGTGCAGGTATGGCAGCCTGAAGTAGTTGCTGCATTGAGTTGAATCCAAGAATATCCAACATGATTTGTACTTCAGATGACGTTGGACCTATATGGCGCTTTAGGAAATCGGACACGGCACACCTCTACGATTGAGGCCCCTCTGTCCTTCGCTTACGCGGCCTGAGAGTTTCGAGCTTTCGCTCTTTCCCCTTCGGCGAATGCGGATGCATTGCTTTTCAGATGTTCTCTATGTCAGCGGTTCATTGGCCTGAGAGTTTCTGGGGCGTTGCTCCTTCGGCGGGTAATACCACTCTCCCGCTGACTGATTCAGAACAGGCTGAGTCTAAAGACTAGATAACGTGTTTGCGCGCACGACGCAAGGAAAGCTCATCATCGGAGGTGATAGTTGACTCCTCTTGGATTGGAAGGTCGCTGAGTGTGGCCTCAACCTCGGTAACAATGGACCCGAGTGCAATTCCGAACACCCCTTGTCCTCCTCGAAGGAGGTCAATAATTTCATCATCAGATCGACACTCATAAATTGACGCACCATCGGACATCAGGGTGATACTTGAAAGATCCTCAATACCTTGGCTTCGTAAATGTTCAATTGCAGCACGGATGTTCTGTAATGACACTCCGGTATCCAGTAAACGTTTAACAACTTTGAGCACCAGAATGTCATAGAAACTATAGAGGCGTACGGTTCCTGAACCCTGGGCTGTTTGCATCGATGGTTCAATAAAACCGGTTCTTGCCCAGTAGTCGAGTTGGCGATACGTGATGCCTGCCACAGAACACGCTGTAGTGCCTTTGAAACCTAGAGACTTGAAGTCTTGCACGAGCACTCCTTGGGGAAGAGGGTGAACAGTATCTTGAAGGCTGCGTGGTGTGGATAAGACACGCCGAGAATAAACCTAAAGTTAAGGTTGAGTGTCAAAATCATCAGGATTAAGTCCTTCTAGGAAATTTCTGAAAGCCTCAATCTCCTCTTCAGAGTCCTCTTCTTCCTCTTCAGGTTGGATCTCTCTCGTAGCAAGGTCATAGACCTCCGCACTAACAAGAATTGGGCACTGGGCACGAAGGGCAAGTGCTATTGCGTCACTTGGGCGGGCTGAAATTTCTATGCCATTACTTAGAACTAGCTCTGCAAAGAACGTTCCATTCTCAATATTCGTGATCCGAACTTCAGTTAACGATAATCCAACGGATTCAATAGTTGTCAGCAGTAAGTTATGTGTTAACGGTCGGGGCGGAATCACTCCTTGTTGGGCAAGACTGATGGCTTCGGCTTCAATGGGGCCGATAACAATCTCAAGTACTCTTGATTCATCATCAACTTTCCGAAGCCAGAGTAGGGCGGCATTCCGCATCTCTTCGATATGCACGCCTATGACTTCAAGATGTATCACAGGATTTTGCCTAAACCAGTTCGAACGAGCGCAATGTGCAGCGAGGTACAGAGAGCTGCAATTTCTCGAGCACGCTCCTGGGCAATTTGATCTGCTGATACTTCCTTCGAGCGCTTTATTGGATTCGTCACTTGCTCAACGAGACTAACTTCCCGTTCAGCTGCAATTTTGAATTGTCGAAGGTGTCGAGGTTCAATGCCAAATTCACTGAGTGCTTTGCTGGATTTAAGGATCTCAACATCTTCTATCGAAAAGTAGTCTTTCGATGTATCAATAAGGCCAAAATCATTCACCGACTTTAGAAATTCCTCGTCACATGAAGCACTATCCAAGAGTTCTGCGCGGGTAAGTCTGACCTTTGAACTACTTATGAATTCACTGGGGTTTGGCAAATCCTCAACAACAGTTAAAGCATGAAGTGGATTCTTGTTAACATCTAGTCCCCTATCAAGAGCCTCTAGGTGCTCCTTGATGACCTTCAGTGGTAGATACTGATCTCGTTGCATCGCCAAGATGTAGCGCAAACGCTGAATATCAGCATGAGAGTATTTTCGATAACCAGATCCTGTTCGCTGTGGTTCGACAAGACCCTCGTTCTCAAGGAATCGAAGTTTCGAGATGGTGAGTTCTGGAAACTCATCCTTTAGGATTTCAAGTGCGTCACCAATGCTCATAAGGTGTCGTTCGGCTAGTGTCATTCTGATTCCTCTGGTAACAAAAATGTGAATTTGAATTTTCCAAACTGCAATTCGTCACCACTAGTTAATTGAGTGCGTTGCGAAATCACCTCACGGTTCAGGTACGTTCCATTCAAACTGTCGGTGTCTTGGACAAACCAAACTGTCACACCTGAGGCTTCCTCGCTTTGAATTTCTGCGTGTTTGCGGCTCACTGTGATATCGTCGAGGAAAAGATCGCATGAAGCGTCGCGCCCAACCGTAATTCTTTGTCCCTCAAGAATGAGAGTATCGCCAGGTGTCGAACCGCGAAGCACAACCAAGCCTGCTTGATTTGTATTCAAACGCACAGATTGGATTTGAACATTCAGGTCTTGATCCAGTATCTGTTCAAGGTTCAAAGTGCTTGTATCTTCTATATGCCCACATTCAGGGCATTGCGCACCTACAAAATCTTTGTCGCAAATCGGACAATGATTGATTTCACTCATGATTTCAACCTCAAGTAGAACTTCACAGCGATACCTTAGTGGTAGGCGCAACGCAAAACTATTGGGTTAAACCTTGATATTCAGATGGAGATAACAGTGAATATTGTGAAAGATCACCAGCGAGTGAAACTGTTACAAGCCAGCCCGAGGTGTAACTATCAACATTTAGTAGTTCAGGGTTCGCCTCAACATTCTCATTGACACCAATAACCTCACCAGTCACAGGCGCATAAATTTCTGAAACACTCTTTGTACTCTCAACTTCTCCGCACGATTCACCGGCCTTTACTGACGACCCAAGCGCTGGGAGCGCCACATACACGATGTCGCCGAGCGAGTTTTGAGCATAATCAGTGATGCCGAATCGAACAGTGGTACTGTCGATAACTTCAACCCACTCGTGTTCTTTCGTGTAGAAGAGATGTTCTGGTACCAGACTCATTTATGTTC
>JBDLTY010000098.1:0-10141 GCA_039805585.1 Actinomycetota bacterium
AATACCCCAAGAAAATGTGCTACGAGAAATCGAAAGATCTTGTAGCCCCTGCTTAATGAACGACATCACCTCGTTGTATGCTGATTGTGGACGAATCGCCTTGGGATGTTTGGTGTAATGCTCAATTAATGTATCGGTAAAGGCTGAGAGTTTGAAGAACCAGTTAGTTTCATCAACTATCTCTACGGGTTTGGAATGTATTGGACAGCACTTTTGCCCGTGGTATTCATTTTCACCTTCAATGAGATCTGCTGGGAGTTTGAACTCTTCACATCCAACACAATATGGCCCCTGATAGGACCCTTCATAAATCCAACCTGCATCCTTCAAGCGAACAAGAAAATGCTGTACTCGAGTGGTGTGTCGAAGCTCTGTCGTTCGAATAAAGTCATCATTTTGGACATCAATAACATCAAGTACAGGCAGCCACGCTTCTTGAACGAGCTTATCTACCCAATCCTGCGGATTGACTCCTTGCGCTTCTGCTGATCGCAGAACCTTTTGACCATGTTCATCGGTTCCAGTAAGAAACCAAACATCTTCTCCTCGTTGCCGATGCCATCGCGTGAGTACATCTCCTGCAACAGTGGTGTATGCGTGTCCAATATGAGGAGCATCATTCACATAGTAGATAGGCGTGGTGAGGTAAAACGCCTTATTGGATGCCATTGTCTAATTCTATTGGGCGTCGATGTTGGGGGCTTGTGAAAATTGGATGGTGAGTGCAACATCAAAAACTTGCCTTTTGGGCACCTTCAACATCGTCGCCACATGACTCACTGCTGTCTTTCGATCAATACCTTCATTTGCCAGCATTTCAAGGGCCTCTCTGACATCTACCTCGCTCGAATGCTCTGCTGGCTCTGCACCTTCTAACACAATCGTTATTTCTCCGCGAACCTCTGATGCCACAAATTCCTCTGCTTCTTTGAGTGTTCCTCGAAATACCTCTTCATATGTTTTTGTCAGTTCACGACAAATTGCGATATTTCGAGTACCGCCAAAAATCTCAATCATCACACTTAAGCTTTCTTTGATTCGGTGCCCCGACTCAAAGAAGACCATCGTTCGCTCTTCGCGAGCAAGGCGTTTCAGTTGCTCTCTTCGCTCTCCTGACTTTCTTCGCAAAAATCCTTCGAAGGTAAAGCGATCAACATCAAGCCCACTTGCAACAAGTGCCGTTGTAAGCGCAGAAGGTCCAGGAATTACAGTGAACGGAATTTCATTTTCAATTGCTGCTCGGACCAGCACATAGCCAGGGTCACTCACTCCAGGCATCCCTGCATCGGAAATCAAGAGCACTGTGCTGCCGGATTTCATCTCAGTTATCAATTGGCGCAGGCGTTGTTCCTCGTTATGTTCAAAAAATGAGACCAGCCGACCTGCAGGTTGGATATTGAGATGTGACAGTAAGAACTGCGCTTTTCGCGTATCTTCGCAGGCGATAATGTCCACACTTTTGAGCAGTTCAGCGAGCCGAAACGTGATATCACCTAAGTTGCCGATAGGTGTTGCAGCCACAAAGAGTGAAAATCTCGCGTCATCGATTGCCATGTGCTCATTCTCGCAGGCAGGGAGGCAAAATACCCGGGTGGAGAGAGTGAAGAGTTTCGTGCGCGGATGGTGGCTTACCCTCACATTAGCCATACTGAGCGCGGGCCTTCGAATTCCGAATCTCGCCCGTCCCGGTGAGCTTGTCTTTGATGAAACGTACTATGCCAAAGATGCCTGGGCACTGCTTCAAAATGGCTATGAATCTAAATATGTTGAAAACGCTGATGCGTTGATTGCCAAAGGAAACACCGACGTACTGCTCAGTGAACCCTCCTTCATTGTTCACCCTCCGGTCGGCAAATGGATGATTGCCATTGGTGAATCTCTTTGGGGGTTTAATCCATTCGGTTGGCGAATCATTGCGGCGATTGTTGGCGTGTTGATGGTGGTCATTATCCACCGTGTCGCCCTTCGGTTATTCAACCATCAATTGACAGCATTTTTAGCTGCAATGTTCTTTGCAGTTGATGGAATGGCAATCGTGCATTCTCGCGTTGCACTTCTTGATCAGTTTCTCACGTTTTTCTTATTGCTTGCATTTGCTTCACTTGTACTTGACCGAGATCGTCTCGCTTCGACATTACAGCACGGTGTAAAACCTCCCCTCATTCGACTATGGCTCCTGCTTGCAGTTGTCTTTACATCTCTAGCAGTTGCTACCAAGTGGTCAGGGCTTTGGTTTGCTCCCGTGTTTGCATTCTTCATACTGTTCTCAGGAGTGAGAACCAGAATACGGTTTGGGATTAGGAATGTCTGGAAAGAAACATTCCGCGAATGTGTAGCGCCGCTTATTCCAGTTGCACTCATTGTTGTACCGAGTGTGTATTTGATTTCGTGGTCAAGTTGGTTTATGACTGATAACGGCTGGATGAGAAACGCTCAAAGTGGCTCGCTACTTCCAGATGCATTACAAAATCTCATCGATTACCACATTGCTATGTGGAACTTCCACGTAAATCTCACAGCAACACATTCATACAGTTCAAATCCGTGGACATGGCCACTGCAGATTCGGCCAACTTCGTTTTACTTTGAAAGTTATGCGAATAATCAAAATGGCTGCACATCTGGGTCCTGCGCCGCGGAAGTCCTCGCTCTTGGCAATCCTTTGATTTGGTGGGCGGGAACGCTTGCACTCATTCATCAACTATGGCGAATTGTCAAACATGTTGACTTTCGATCTATCCAAATCGTGGGGTTCTTCATGGCTGGATGGCTTCCATGGCTCTTTTTTCAAGAACGAACAGTCTTTGGTTTTTATACGATTATTTTGCTTCCAGCGGTGGTGCTGGCTCTTTCCTACAGTATCGCGATAATCCTTGGGCCTGCGTATCAGCAGCGATTAGGTAGAGCGAAATCTGCACTGATGGCTGGTTCATTCGTTACTGCCTGTGTTGCTATGAGCATTTTCTTTTACCCAATATGGACTGCAGAGACAATCTCCTACACCTATTGGCAGATGCATATGTGGTTTAGTTCCTGGATTTAGGCACCCATAACGCGAGGAATGTCTTCGGTATCATCATCTGCTCGTGTCACACTCGTCACTTCAGTATCACTGACGAGGGCTGCTAATTCCTGAGCGCGTCGTTGACGTTCTGCCTCTTCGAGCATTGCTGTGGCATCCCATTCAACCTGTGGCTCATCGATTGCAACTTCTTTTTTGTATTCGATATATCGCGGTAACACCACTTCTGGCTGCTCAAAGGTTGCAAGTGGTTGCCATGCTGTGGTCGCTTCAGTTGCAAGTTCAGGTTCTGTTTTTGTCAAAAGTTCACTTGCTTGACGTCGTAATTTGGATAGTGCTGCAAGCGAATGCGTTCGCACACTTCGTGCTTTAACAACGGGTGCTCTTTTCACAGACGATGTTTCACGCAATTGACTTCTTACCCAAAAGACATACGTCGCGATTGCAAAACTTGGTAACATGATCGCCGAAAATTCGAGATTGCCTGTAATGATTCCAAGAATGACAAACACGAACACCAACATGATAGATGTGAAAACTTTACGACGAAGCTGCAAGTCGCGTTGAAGTTGTGGGTTTTTCGCTCCCGCCCGAATTGCAGATCGCGTGTAAAGACTGACAGGCTGTTTGCGTTTTGAGATTTGATTGAGGGTATTCATTGCACTTCGAAACGAGTCGACACTCTGCACATCATTGTCTTGATATGTCTTGACGAACATTGGAATCAAAAACAGCAGCCAGATGACGACGATTGCAAGTAGCAAAATTCCAGATCCCACAGGCAAAAAGTAACCAAAACGGACAATTTTGAGCGCAAATTAGGCTTCGTGTCGCATATGGATTAGGGGTCGTTTGTCAGTCAATTTTTGCCCTTGTAAGTTCTCTTCGTTCATGACATAGACGACATGGTCTCGCCAATCATTGTCGATGTGTAGAAACCGAACCCGATACCCTTCAAAGGCAAAACCTAATTTCTCAACGACTCTAATTGATGCCGTGTTTTCGGGTCGGATTGATATTTCAATTCGGTGAAGTCCCGCAACTTTGATGGCCCAGTCGCTCAGCATCGCAACGGCGGTTGGAGTGATACCCATCCCTGCTCGCATTTGGTCAATCCAATATCCGATGTAGGCATTTCGAGCGCTTCCCCAGGTCACATTTCCCAAGGTAATTCCGCCAGCGAATTGGCCCTCATGGATGACTGCAAGGCCAAAGTCCCGTCCGATTCGAGCCTGGCGATTGTGATATCGAAGGTGATCGGTAAAACTTTCACTTGGCTTTTGACCACCTGGCAACGTTGCCTGCCAGGGACGCAGCCACTCCTTATTTCGCTCTTGGACAATCTTCCATTGGCGCTTGTCGGAGAATTTGAGAGGTCTCAACATCACGTCGCCGTGCGTGAGCACGATTGGCCACTGAATCACGTCTCTATTCCAGAGAGCATCAAAATATCAACGACATCGCCATCATTCACTTCAAGAACTGATTCGGGTATAACAATCAAACAATCAGTCTGAGCGAGCCCTGCAATCAAATGAACTGCCTGGTTCGCTAATGGCGTGACTTTGTTTCTTCCCTGTTCATCGATTTCGAATGTTGCTCGGACAAAGTGTCTCTTGCCAGCCACCGACTCAATTCGACCCGAGAGTAGCGCTGAATGATACGTGCGCTCACCGAATGTTTCCACTCCCCGCAAACGCATGATGACAGGTTTTACGAAAATTTCAAACGCTAAGAATGCTGTGACGGGATTTCCCGGTAGCACAATAATCGGCACATTCTCATCACCTATGCGCCCAAACCCATGTGCAATCTTGGGATAAATCGAAATTCCAACATATTCCATAGTGCCAATTTCGTTCCCGACACTCAAAAGCGAGTCATAGGCTGTTGAATTGAATCCGCCTACAGCAATCACAAGATCCGCTCGAACAAGTTGTTCTTCAAGCACTCGTCGGATACTTGCTGGGTCATCAGCAATTGGCCCAACTCGATATGCAATGCCTCCATTTTCAACTACAGCACTTGCAATCATTACACCATTCGTGTCCGTGTACTTACCTGGCGATAGTTCAACACCTGGCTCTAATAAATCTGAACCTATACTCAACACAACAATTCTCGGTCTAGGATGACATGTAATGTTGCCACGTCCAACTGATGCAAGGAGAGCAATCTGGGTTGGACCAATGAGTTGCCCCTCATCGATGACACGTTCACCCTCTTGGACATCTTCCGCTGCAAATCGGATATTCGCTCCATACTCAATTGAGGTTTTTACCAGAATACTTGTTTCAAATTCTTCAACGTCTTCAAGTGCAACTACAGACTGAGTGTTTTCAGGTACATGTGAACCTGCAACAACTCGCGCAACATACCCACTTCGCAAAATACTGGTTGGGATTCTTCCCGGCATGATGTGATCAATGACCTCAAGGGTTACCGGTGATGCCTCTGTCGCATTCGCAACATCGCCAGCGATTACTGCATAGCCATCAAGCGCGGCCGAATCGAAAAGTGGCAACATTCTGCTTGAATGGATTTGCTCTGCAGCGATACAACCTCGGGCATCAGTGAGCGACACTGGAAATGGCTCGAGGGCTTGAATAGCGCTCAATAAAATCTCGATTTGATCATCAACGCTACGCATGAACACCCTTTCTCAACCGCTAACCCTAGAACGCACATGGCATTATCGTCCTGTGACCACTCCGAATGACGACATTCGACTGCAGAAAATCGACTTACGAAAAAGGGTGCAAGTGGCGCGCAACACATTGCGGACAGGTGCAACGGATACTCGAGCATCGGCCTTTGCTCTCAATGCGATGCAGTTCGTCAAGACATATGCAAAACCTGGTGAGGTTATTGCGCTGTTCGTTTCTTTCGACTACGAGCCGCCAACAGATATGTTCATCAGCATGCTTGATGAAGGTGGCTACAAAATTCTGCTACCAAGGGTCGTCAATGAAGTGGAACTTCAATGGTTTCGCTTTGATGGCCAGTGGTCACTTGATACCATGGGTATCAACGCACCACATCAAACATCCGCTCATCTCGATTCAGCTAGCATCATCTTTATCCCCGCATTTGCTGCCTCAAATGACGGAAGGCGACTTGGTCGTGGCAAAGGTTTTTATGATCGTCAACTGCAGCAAGTAAAGCCATTTGAAGAAGGTGGTCCATTTCGAATCGCCGTTACCGATATCGCAGGACTAATTGAGCCGGGAGTTATCCCTATGGATACTTTTGATCAAAAAGTTGACGCAGTGCTTGTTGGTTAAGAAGTGTCTCGCTTTTGAAATAAAAACGTTGCAAATCCAAAAAGCACAATTTGCGAGATTAGGAATGAGGGTGGCATTGACGTGAACACGTCAGTAACAGTGCCGGAATTTGCCGCGAAGTCATTCGAGAATCCCAGTGCCCAATTCAAGCCTTGAGAATAAGGAAAATACTCACCAAGCCAGGCATAGCGATTCCCTAAGGTAAGAAGCACAATATTTTCAACAGCGAGTGACATCATCAGTGGAGCTACGATTCCAAGCGCTTGAATTCGTGTCATCATCACGACCGCAATGACGCCGAGGTTATAGATTGTCATGTACAAGAGACCGCGAAGAAATGCTGGCCAAAAACTAGCCCACTGAAGGCCACCAGAAACTGAACTCCACGCATAAATAGTTGCAACAATCGCAAGAATTGTCACTACATAAATGACAAATGTAAAGAGAAATGCGACTACAACGCGCCCAAAGAGCAACTCAAATCGATTAGGAAAGAGCGAAAGTGAAGTCCTAATCGTTCCATGACGATAATCATGACCAAATGCTGCGGCAACTATTGTGGACATAAAAATGATGAACACAGGAATAATTACTAGTGGCATAACATCATTGAGCGAGGTTGCAGTTGCAGATTCGGGAACTTCTGCGAGCAAAAACGGCAGATTCAAAATCAAGACCGCTTGAAGAATCGCAATGACACTAAGAATCCAAGTCGAGCGTAAGGTGGAGATTCGACGCCACTCAAATAAGAGAACTGACATGACTACATCCCACCAATCTTGTATTCCTCAGATTTACTTGTCAGTTCAAGGAACGTTTGTTCAAGACTTCCACGCTGTTCATAGAGTTCCCAAACTCGAATTGAGTTATCGAAGCACATGTCGCCAAGTGCTCGAGCATCACTCATATTGACTTTCAAAATCTCGCCCTCACGCTGAACATCAATTCCCTTGTTCAAGAGGATTGCCTGCAGCGAATCTGGTTGGTCAACTCGCACATGCAGTGCGAATGACTGATTGCGTCGAATAAAGGAGTCAATTGATTCATTGGCAAGGAGTTCTCCCTTACTGATGACAATGATGCGCTCTGCCATCAGTTCCATTTCGCTCAGTAGGTGGCTTGAAACAAGCACGCTTCGACCCATCGCTGCATATTGCTTCAAGAAGTCGCGAAGCCAATGGATTGTGGCAGGATCAAGGCCGTTAGCCGGTTCATCAAGCAGTAAGACCTTCGGATCTGCGAGTACGGCTCCCGCTAAACCAAGTCGTTGCGACATACCAAGCGAGAAAGTTTTGGCACGCTTCTTGGCGACTTCTTTCAACCCCATATATTCAATAATTTCATCGACGCGGCTATTTCCAACACGGGATTCAGCGGCAAGCATCCTGAGATGATTTCGTGCACTGCGCTGAGGATGGAAGAGCTTGGCATCAAGATGAGTGCCGACGATTTTAGAGATTGATGCGTATTCAGTTAGTGGTTTTCCGTCAAAGAGTGTCCTACCATCGCCCCTATCGAGATCGAGCATCAAACGAAGGGTGGTTGATTTACCAGAACCATTTGGGCCAAGAAACCCGGTGACAACACCTGGTTCCAAGACGAAACTCAAGTCATTGACAGCTCGCTTGCTCCCAAAACTTTTCCCAAGGCCTACACATTTCACTCGCATGAGATAACCCTAGTCTGCAAAGATGAAAAGCAGGTGGCACACTTGGCTACTTCGGAGGAAATATGCCCACATACGAGTATCTGTGCAAGGATTGTGAACATCATTTTGAAATTGTTCAGTCCTTTTCAGATGACGCTTTGACGGTATGCCCTGAGTGCAAGGGATCACTGCGGAAGGTTTTTGCTACGGCTGGGGTTGTATTTAAAGGCAGTGGCTTTTATCGAACTGATTCACGAGGCACAAACACATCTGAATCGAAAAGCTCAGATTCCTAGTACGTTTGACGTGATGATGTGGAAATCATCAACGCGATATTTTCCGACTCATGCTTAGCACGTGAAATTCAATAAAGATTTTTGGGAAAGTTTTGCTTTACGAAACCGCCGCATCTTGGTGGCCGTGCTAGGAGCAACTCTGGTTTGGATGTTTGCAAGTAACATCGCAGGAGCAAACAATGCTGTACTTGTACTTGCACCAATTGCACCAGGAGAATCAATTCCAAGTAGTGCACTTGGAATTATTGAAGTGCGCGGCGAACTACCCGAAGGAACCCTCGGTAGCACTGATCAACTTCAAGGCGTTTATGCGAACAAGAATCTCATGCCTGGCACGCTACTCAATGTTCAAGATATCGCCACCTCAAGGAGTGCTGACACCTACTTGCAAGCGAGTTTGCCACTTGAGGCAGGCGATGAAACTCAATATCGACCTGGAAGTTCCGTTCGAGTTTGGGTTATCAAGGAAGAGGGTTCTTTCCTTGTCACGGACAATGCAATCGTGCTCTCAACACAGATCGGCGTCGGCGCAAATAGTCGAGTTGTTTTAAAGTTTGATCCAGCAGTTGAATATGAGTTGATGCAGGCGTATGCAGTACGGCTTGTTTTGAATCAAGCGTGATGAGGTGGTTTATCAGATTGAAACTCTGCATCCGATTTCTCGACTCGAATCTCAGATTCATCATTCGTAGTTTCGGGCATGAGTGTCGTTTTCGATAACTCTTTTTTCAGTTTATCTTTCGCCGATTCAGATTCATTAGCCTTCAAAGAAAGCACCCACTTGGTTGCGTGCCGATTCTGCGCTATCAAGAGAAAGTGCCAATTTCGCAGCCTCAAGGCACGCGGCTCGATCAACCGTACTGAGAAAACCCCGAACTTCGGAGATAGCCACAGGCGCCATTGAAAGACTTGATACGCCAAGTCCGACGAGAACTGCTGCTAAATGCGGGTCTGCTGCTGATTCACCACACACTCCAAGTGGGCGTGCAATCCTTGAAGCGTGGTCAGCGGCGTGTGCAATGGTTCGAAGCACCGCAGGGTGCCAACTATCCGTGAGGTGCGCGAGCCTCGAATCAAGCCGATCCGCCGCCATCACGTACTGCGTGAGATCATTGGTGCCAAAACTACCAAAATCAACTTCACTTAAGACTTTGTCCGCCATGAGTGCTGCTGCTGGCGTTTCAATCATGACGCCGACGTGACGAATCATGAATTCACGTGCGATTTTGGCAAACTCCTCTGCTTCCGCGCGCGTGTCAATCATCGGAGCCATCACCCATAAATCGGTGTTAGTTTCTTTTGCTGCAATCGCAAGAGACTGTAATTGTCGACGCATCACACCATCATCGTGTCGGGTCAAGCGCCAACCTCGAACACCCAGTGCAGGATTTTCCTCGGCTGTCGTATTCAAAAATGGCACTGGTTTATCACTTCCAGCATCAAGCGTTCGCACGATAACTTTATTGCCAGTCATCACTGAGAAGACTTCTCGATAGAGCGCAACTTGCTCCTCAACGCTTGGTTCTTCGTGGCGAGAAAGAAACAGTAACTCCGTCCTAAAAAGCCCAATACCCTCAGCACCAGCATTTGCTGCATTGAGTGCATCGGTTGAGTTTCCAGCATTGGCAAGCAATGCAATTGGAGTCTTGTCAGCTAATCGACCTGGCCCACTAACTGCTGCGGCCCGTGCACGAAGTGCATCTTCCTTTGTTTTTCGATACGAGATTGTTGAATCATCTGGGTCAACAACGATAACGCCATGGCGACCATCTACAAGGACTGGATGTGTTTCATGTAGTTGCATCACATTTTCACAACCAACCACAGCAGGGATGCCGAGCCCTCGTGCAACGATTGCGGTGTGACTTGTCGGTCCACCCTTTGCAACGAC
>JBDLTY010000099.1:0-8523 GCA_039805585.1 Actinomycetota bacterium
GGTTGCCAGCGGGAGAAATCGGAGTATTCGCCAAGGCGTTTCCACGTATCCGTGCCAAGAGTGTCCGAGGCGCATTGGAGGAGTTTGCGGAACTACGTTCCTCAACTGTACACAAACTTGCTCAAACTGGATATTTAAATCGTATGCTTGATTTAGTTGAGAGTTTAGATGGCTTACCACGACATATTGCATTGCACCCATGTGGAGTTCTCGTTAGTGATGCTCGTTTTGTGAATCGAATTGCACTTCAAACGAGCAATCAAGGTTTTCCTCTTAGCCAATATGGGAAAGATGATGTTGAGACATTAGGATTATTGAAACTTGACGTTCTTGGAATCCGAATGCAATCTGCAATGGCGTATGCAGTAAGTGAAATTAAGCGAACCGAATCAAAAGATATTGTGTTGGACGCTATAGATTTTAAGGATAGTTCTACTTTTCATCTGATTCAATCAACCAAAACTCTTGGATGCTTCCAAATTGAATCTCCTGGGCAGCGTGAATTAATTGGTAAGTTTTCACCCGGAACGTTTAACGACATCATTATTGACATTTCACTATTTCGCCCAGGTCCAGTGAAAAGCGACATGATCACACCTTTTCTTGAAGGTCGACATGGCTGGAAGGAAGTGAAGTATCTCCATCCGCAACTTCAAGAAATTCTGTCAGAAACAAGCGGGGTCGTGGTCTTTCATGAACAGGTGATTAAGGTATTAAGCGAGATGACTGGCTGTAGTTATGCTGAAGCTGACCTAAAGCGACGGCAATTTGGCCAAGCGGATTACCTTCGTCAGCTTCGAGCGTGGTTTTATAGTTCTGCATTGAAGCGAAAATTTAATTTAGACGCTATTGATCGCGTGTGGGATATTTTGGTTTCATTTGCTTCGTTTGGATTTTGTAAAGCACACGCGGCAGCGTTCGCAATTCCAACGTATCAATCCGCCTGGTTGAAACAGCACTTTCCGGCTGCTTTCTATGCGGGAATATTGACCCATGATCCTGGAATGTATCCAAAGCGAGCGCTAGTTCATGATGCGAGATTACGAGGCGTACCGATTTTGCCAATAGATATCAATAAGAGTGTTGCCGAGTATTGTGTAGAAGAATGTTCATCAGGCTGGGGTGTACGAATTGGCTTATCTGAGATAAAGAACATATCAGTTACTGAAGTCGAATCAATTGTATTGAACCAACCCTTTTCAAGTTTGTTTGATTTCTATCAGCGCGCTGAGGTATCTAGAACTCAAGTCGAAACACTTATCACTTTAGGCGCCTTTGACGCTTTGCATCCGATGGTCACTCGACGAGATTTATTGTTGTACCTTCATGATATTGCTAAAGAACCACTAGATAACTTATTTGTATTTGAACCTGAGATTGAGAAATCTGGTCTTTCGGACTTTACGATAGGTGAAAAACTTCAGAATGAATTAGAAGTATTGGGAATTGATCTCACCACGCATGTACTTAATCTGTATAGCGATATTACTTCCAAATTGCCAATTACGTATTCAGAGAATTTATTGAATAGTAGAAGCGGACAGGAAGTAGTAGTTGTAGGGATGAAAGTATCAACGCAAACTCCACCAATGAGAAGTGGTAAGCGAGTTATTTTCATTACTCTTGATGATGCAACTGGACCGGTTGATGTAACATTTTTTGCCGATTCGCACGATGAATACGCATCCACACTATTTACCTCATCACTTTTGCTTGTCCGTGGGGTAGTTCGTAGGACAGGGCCACGGGGAGTCTCAATCCGAGGAATTGCCTGTTGGGATTTACAAGGCATTTCATCCGATAATCTCCGAAAAGTTTCACGAACAATCCATCAGCAGAGTGCATTAAGTGCAGGATAGGGCTATGCAGAGCGAGGCAGTAACGACACCGATTTTGCACGTGGACATGGACGCTTTCTATGCCAGTGCTGAAATTCGCAATCGACCTGAATTGCAGCAGAGGCCAGTTATTGTCGGCGGAGGATCAAATCGTTCTGTGGTGTTGAGCGCAACGTATGAAGCACGTGCACTTGGAGTCAAAGCAGCCATGTCTATGAGTCAGGCAAGAAGGCTGGCACCAAACGCGACAGTTATCTCACCTAATTTTGAGCTCTATGCAGAGGTGAGTAAACATGTGATGGAAATTTTTCATTCGTACACACCGCTTGTCGAACCATTGTCACTCGATGAGGCATTTCTTGATGTGAGTGGAAGCTTCAAACTCATTGGTGATCCACTGACAATCGCTCAGCAAATCCGAAATCGAGTTTGGGACGAGCAAAACATTACGTGTTCGGTTGGATTGGCGAGTACGAAATTCGTAGCAAAACTTGCATCGACTCACTGCAAACCAAATGGTTTACTTCAGATATTTCCAGATGATGTGATTAGTTTTCTCCATCCACTTCCCGTTGGAGCGCTCTGGGGAGTTGGGGCAAAAACCGAAGAACTACTGCTGAAGCTTGGCATCAAGAAAGTTGCTGACTTAGCGTATTTGAATAAAAACACCTTGACGAAAATTCTTGGACACTCAATGGCTGAGCACTTGATTGATTTGGCTTGGGGGAGAGATGAACGTAAAGTCGTTGCTGAACGAACTGAGAAATCAATCAGCAATGAGATGACGTTTGCGCGTGACTTGCATGATCCACTTGAGATTGAGCGCTATCTGTATGAACTGAGTTTGAAAGTTTCACGACGCCTTAAAGAGCAGGGGTATGTTGCTGGAACCATCAGTATCAAACTTCGAACGGGGGACTTTTCAACTATCCAACGAAGTAGAACATTGCCGAGTGGAACAAATACTGCGTATGAGATGTACCAAATTGTGAAAACGCTGTACGGTCAGATACAGAGCAAAAAGTCAGTAAGGCTGCTTGGGGTGAGGGCCGAAAAGCTTCAGCACCATCATGAGGCGTGGAACCAACTTGATTTGGGGCAGATCGAGATTACATGGCAAAAGGCCGACCTTGCTATGGCAAAAGTTCAAGACAAATTTGGTGAGGAGGCGTTGCTCCCAGCCCGCCTTTTGGAATCAGATGACAATCTTGGGTAACTGACCTATTCTTTGGCCAGGGAGGTGCACAATGCCACTATCTGAACACGAACAACGTTTACTTGATGAAATGGAAAAGGCACTGAGTGCTGAAGATCCACGCTTAGCCAATACCCTCTCCAGCCCAACCCTTCCACGATTACGCGGGAGATTTACTGGTGTGTTTGCGTTATTGAGTGTTGTTGGGCTAGCACTTATCGGTGCAGGCGTTGCGCAGCAAATTCCTGTGCTTGGGATAGCAGGCTTCCTTTGTGCTCTGACGGGCCTCTACCTCATCATCAATCGAGCCTTTAGCACAGAGACTCAAGCGCCAAAGGTTCGAAAACAAAGGAAATCCAGCTCCTTCACCCAGCGCGCCCAAGAGCGTTTTGAGAAGCGCAGGGATCGCTTCGAAGACCAATAAAGACGATAGATTCGAAGGCCCCTTCGGGGGTCTTTTTTATTTCCGGCATAACTTTCATTTTGGGAGTAATACCCAACATTTTCCAAAAAATGGAGAAAAGTGGTTGCAAATGGAGGAAAATGGAGTAGATTGCTCTCATTGAGGAGCCGTAAGGCAGTGGGAAGCCCTCAAGAGTGGAGGTTCAAGGTGTTTCTTGGCACCCATACTCCCCGTATTGATGACAAAGGCCGGTTAATTCTTCCCACGAAATTCCGAGATGGCCTCACCTCAGGACTTGTTATTACCAAAGGTCAAGAACGATGCCTCGTTATTTGGCCAGCTGAAGAATTCGGCGA
This sequence comes from Actinomycetota bacterium, assembly GCA_039805585.1. Lineage (GTDB taxonomy): Bacteria > Actinomycetota > Actinomycetes > S36-B12 > UBA5976 > JAFMIT01. The sequence goes on from JBDLTY010000099.1 coordinate 3,793, forward strand.
GTATGCGGCAAAACTTCGTGCTGCAGCTCAAACAAGTAGCAAGGTCCGCTCGTATACCCGCGTATTTTTCTCAAGCGCCTTTGATGAATTACCAGACAAACAAGGTCGAATCACATTGCCACCTTCTTTGCGTGATTACGCAGGCTTGGATCGAGATTGCATAGTCATTGGTGCAGATACGCGTATTGAAATTTGGGATGCAGCTGCGTGGAACAGCTACCTCTCTGCCTCTGAACCTGAATTCGTTGATCTGGACGGGGAGGTGATTGGACCTTCCTAACCAAACTTCTTGTGATGTGGGCATCACTTCCCCGATGCCCACATCACAAGTAGCACTTCAGTGGGTCGAACGAATATGGCAGATTTTCAGCATGAAACTGTGATGACAAAAGAATGTCTCACTGCATTAGAGCCAGCACTTACAGGTGCTAGCGGCATATTTGTTGACGCAACACTTGGACTTGGTGGACACACAAAATCGGTGCTTGAATGTTTCCCAAGTGTGCAAGTTATTGCAATTGATCGAGATCCGGAAGCAATTCGACGCAGCAAGGTCCGACTTGCTGAGCACAGCAGTCGCGTTATGTTTGAACAAGCAGACTTTAATCAGATTGAAGAAGTACTTTCGAGCCATAACATTGATGCAATCAATGCAATACTTTTTGATCTTGGAGTTTCTTCGATGCAACTTGATGATGAGTCACGCGGTTTTTCATTTCACCAAGATGCACGCCTTGATATGAGAATGAACCCTTCGGATGACTTGAGTGCTTACGAAGTGGTCAATTCGTATGACACCGGTGACTTAGAAAGAATTGTTTTTGAATATGGTGAGGAAAAATACGCAAAGAAAATTGTCGCAGCCATTATTGCTCGACGACCAATCACTACGACAACTGAACTTGTAGACGTAATAAAGAGTGCACTTCCTGCTTATGTGCTGAGAAAGTCGGGTCATCCTGCCCGAAAAACGTTCCAGGCGATACGAATCGAAGTGAATCAGGAATTGAATCAACTTAGCGACGCACTGAAGTCAGCAGTCAAGCATCTGAGTCCAAATGGACGTCTTCTCGTACTCACGTATCACTCGCTTGAGGATCGAATTGTGAAGCATGCTTTTCGCAAACTTTGTGCTAGCGATACGCCACTTGATCTTCCAGTTTCTCCTTCGCCTGCTCGCTACTATCTTGTGCATCCGGGTGGATTAGAGCCTTCACCTGCAGAAGTTGAGCGAAATCCCCGTGCCCGCTCGGCCCGACTTCGAGTCTTGGCAGTTCATAAGGACGCAGCATGAGCGCGTTAGCCGAGGTAATCCAGCCAATACGGAATCTGACACTTGTAACAAGCGAAAAGCAAATGAGTTCAAGGGGATTCTTGAGTTTAGTTACCTTCTTGGTTACGTTCGGTGTTGTTCTGACGCTTGTTGTTCAAACGTTTCTCAGTCAAGGCGCATTCACGGAACAACAATTATTACTCCAAACACGCAATTCGGCTACTGAAGTTCAAGCATTGCAACAACAATTGAGTGTGATGGCAGCTCCGGCCACACTCTCAGAGCGTGCTCGCAAATTAGGTATGGTTCCCATGGATAACCCAGTTTTTCTTCGACTTAGCGACGGCGAGATTTTGGGTCGAAAGTCTGGCGCACGATCATTCGTTGCCCCATTTGATAACGTGCCAACAACCGATCTGACCGACATTGAACTTACTCGAAGTGGTTCGCGCCCACTGCACACTTCGCAATTGCCAACTGATGATTCGGCTGTACTTGTGAATCGAGCGGACCAATGACCACGAATCTGCAAGAATTAGAAACAACGAACGTCGCTCGAAGTACGCTGCAACGTCGAATGAGATTGTCCCGTGCGATTATGTTACTGACAATCTTTTCCTTAATCGTTGGAATGGTTCAAGCGCAAGCATTTACTGATCCTTCTGATATTCAGGTCCCTGTGAGTTCTGAGACGCAAACAGTGACTGTGCCAGCTATCCGTGGACAGATTTTGGACCGCAATGGCAATACGTTGGCCATGACAGTTGACTCACGAAATGTCATCGCTGATCAAACGCTTGTGAAAGATCCAAAATCGCAAGGCTTATTGATAGCAAATATAACTGGACAAGACCCGGCTCTCGTCATCGAACGACTCTCTGGAGTCAGGCGCTACAGCGTGATTGCGCGAAGTGTGACTCCAAGTCAATGGGAGAAAATTGAGCAGCTTCAACTGCCAGGAATTTTTAGTGAACGAAGTCTTTCGCGAAGTTATCCTGAAGGGGAACTCGCTGCCAACATTTTGGGATTTGTGAATTCGGAAGGCCTTGGTCTTGGTGGGCTTGAGTATTCCATGGAAAAAGTTCTTGGTGGCATCAACGGCGAACGAACATTTTCAACTGTTCCAGGACTTTCTACTGCCGATCAATCTCTCACAGCCGCAGTGAATGGTCAGCATATCAAGTTGACAATTGATCGTGACATTCAATGGTTTGCGCAGGAAACGATTGCCGCCCAGGTGCGTGCTACTCGTGCCAAAAGTGGTGTTGTGATTGTGATGAATCCGAAAACTGGAGAGATCCTTGCGATGGCAACTGCACCTACTTTTGATCCCAACAACATCATCGGGGTTGAATCTTCCCTCTTAGGAAATCGTGCAGTGAGTGACGCATTTGAGCCGGGAAGTACCGGAAAAGTCATCACACTTGCTGCAGCTCTTGAGGAAGAGAAAGTGTCACTTTCAAGTAAATTCAAAATTCCTTCTGGGCTTCGTCGAGGTGACAAACGATTCACTGATGCTCATGCACACGGTGGATTGAAACTCACGCTCACTGGAATCATGGCACACTCAAGTAATATTGGGTCAATTCTTGTCAGTGAAACTTTGTCTGACGGTGTGTTCTATAACTATCTCAAGAAATTTGGAATCGGTAGCAAAACGAGTATCCAGTTACCTGCTGAAAGTGCAGGCTCACTTCCGGAAGTATCGAAGTGGTCTCTTACCACAAAACCAACATTGTCCTTTGGGCAAGGCTACAGTCTGAATGCACTGCAAGCGACATCAATCTTCGCAACTATTGCAAATAACGGTGTACGAGTCCAGCCAACAATTATCCAGGGTATTCAAGATGGCAACTCTCGATTCGATCCGATGCCATCAACCAACACAGAACGTGTTATTTCTAGCCAAACAGCTGAATCCGTACGACATATGATGGAGTATGTGGTGAGCAACAAAGGAACCGCACCACAGGCAAAGATTCCGGGTTATCGAATTTCCGGCAAGACTGGAACAGCACAGGCGTTTGATCCAAAGTGTGGATGCTATCGAGGCTACATCGCATCCTTCATTGGAATAGCACCGTCTGACAATCCCGAATTAGTTGTAGGTGTATTTCTTGACCGACCACAAAGTGGTATCTATGGCGGTTCGTTAGCTGGACCCGTCTTCAAAAAAGTTACAAGCTTTGCGTTGCAACAACTCAGAATTCCGCCCACTGGCTTGAAGAAGCCCAAATTGCGATTGAAATGGTGAGATAGCATGTTGCTAGATGCGGTGAATGAGCGACTGGGTGTTGAAATCACAGGTACTTCAATTCAAGTCTCAGGCATATCCAATGACAGTAACGATATCCAAGCAGGCTACATCTTTGCCGCGTTACCTGGAGTGCATCATCATGGCATAGTTTTCGCATCCGATGCGATTGACAAAGGCGCAGTGGCGATTTTGACAGATGCAACTGGTGCAGGTCAGATTTTGACAGAAGTTCCTTTGATAGTTGTCGATAATCCACGCGTCATGATGGCGATGTATGCGAAGGAAATTCATGGGGATCCTTTCAGTTCGCTGCTCACAATTGGTGTGACAGGAACTAATGGCAAGACAACAACAACTCACATGATTGCAAACGCTTTGACTCAAAATGGTTTCAATCCACTGCTCATAGGCACGCTTGGATTTCGATACAAAGGTGAATACGCATCGACGCATCGAACTACGCCTGAATCATGTGTGCTGTATCGTGAAGTCCAATCCGCATACCAGGCTGGCGCGAACTCAGTAGTGATGGAAGTTTCTTCGCATGCACTTGCGCTTGATCGAGTTGCCGGAATTATGTTTGATGTGGCAATCTTTACAGGACTGAGTCCCGATCACCTGGACTTTCATGGAACAATGGAAGATTACTATCAAGCAAAAAAGAAACTCTTTTCTCCAACCTTTGCAAAGAGCGCTATCGTGTGTATTGACGATGAATGGGGTCGTCGATTGAGTGCCGAAATTGACATTCCTACAACTACCTACACGACCTTGGACACAAAAGCGCAGTGGGCTATGCGAAACTATCAAATATCTCCACAAGGATTCGGAGTCTTTAGCGTCGAACACGAAGCTGAAAGTTTCGAGATGAACGTGTCGATGCCGGGACTATTCAATGCGGCAAATGCCCTCGCGACACTTGCCTGTAGTGATTTTCTGAATCTTGATAGCCGAAAAGTCGCAAGCAGCCTAGAGTCGGTAAGCGTCAAAGGACGACTTGAGCGGATAGACATAGGTCAAGACTTTAGTGTTCTGGTTGACTATGCACACACTCCCGATGCGGTGGAACGAGTATTAGCAATTGCTCGACAAATCGCAGGCAATCACCGAGTCATTACAGTACTTGGGTGTGGTGGTAATCGTGATTCTCTCAAACGACCTCTGATGGGCGCACTAGCTGCAAGCGCATCAGATCTCTTCA
>JBDLTY010000100.1:0-3520 GCA_039805585.1 Actinomycetota bacterium
TGACACGTTTCTATCCCTAGTCCTCAGCCCGATTTTTCTCTACCCTATGCCTCTCACCGACAAAGCGAGGTCGCAATGCGCAAACTCAAGAATGTCATTAATGGAAAAGCAGTCGATCCAAGTACGAATGCATATTCAGAATTAGTAAACCCAACTACCGGCGACGTGTTTGCCCAAGCACCTGTCAGCGGGGCGGCGGATGTTGATGCTGCCTACCAAGCAGCCTCGGGCGCGTTCAAAGAATGGCGCGACACAACGCCTTCGCGCCGACAGAAGGCCCTGTTAGATATTGCCAATATTTTCGAAGCGCACGCCGATGAACTTGTTGCCCTTGAATCTGAAAACACAGGCAAAGCTATCCAAGTAACGAATGATGAAGAAATTCCACCAATGCTCGATCAAATTCGATTCTTTGCAGGTGCGGCCCGCAATCTAGAAGGCAAGAGTGCCGGTGAATACAACGCTGGTTTCACGTCATTCATTCGCCGGGAGCCAATTGGCGTTATCGGACAGGTAACTCCTTGGAACTATCCAATGATGATGGCAGTATGGAAATTTGCACCTGCTATTGCCGCAGGCAACACAGTCGTGCTTAAGCCTTCTGACACAACACCGGTAACGACAGTGAGAATGGCGGAGTTGTTGGCCGAAGTACTACCTCCAGGAGTTGTGAACGTCGTGACTGGAGATCGTGACACTGGGCGTATGGTTGTTGAACATAAGACACCGCAAATGGTTGCGATCACTGGATCCGTCAGAGCAGGTATGGAAGTTGCAAAATCAGCAGCAATGGATTTGAAGCGCGTTCATCTTGAATTAGGTGGCAAAGCACCAGTTGTCGTTTTTGAAGATGCCGACATTGCAGCAGCCACTGAATGGCTCGCGATTGCAGGATACTTCAACGCTGGACAAGATTGCACAGCCGCGACACGCATCTTGGTGTCAGAGAAAATCTATGATGATTTCGTTGCTGCTCTTGCGGAGCAAGCGAAGAACACAAAGACCACGCATCAAGGTGGACCTGCCGGTGATGGCTTTGTTCCGCCTGTCAATAACAAGATGCAATTGCAGAGAGTGCTTGGTTTCCTTGAGCGCAAACCAGCCCATGCTGAAATTGTTGCTGGCGGTAAAGCACAAAGTGGCAATGGTTTCTTTATTGAACCAACAGTTGTTGCAAATCTTCGCCAAGACGATGAGATGATTCAGCAAGAAATCTTTGGCCCAGTGATTACCTGCCAATCATTCAAAGATGAAGAAGAAGCTCTCGCTCTTGCCAACGGTGTCGAATATGGCCTTGCCTCAAGCGTTTGGACAGAGAACGTTGGACGTGCGTTGCGAGTTGCGAAATATCTAGATTTTGGTGCAGTGTGGATCAACACACATATTCCAATGGTGTCAGAAATGCCTCATGGTGGCTTCAAGCACTCTGGATATGGCAAAGACCTCTCGATGTATGGCTTTGAAGACTACACTCGTATCAAGCACGTCATGACAAACATCGGCAAATAAGGAAAGGTACCAAAATGGATAAGAACCAACCGCTCGACCCTCAAACTCAAGCGCTCGTCAGTGCTCTTTCCCGTCGTCGTGTGTTGCAATTTGGCGCACTCGGTGCAGCAGCAGCCGTTGCTTCAGCCTGTGGAGTTGGTGGAAGTGAAAATGCGTCTCCAACACCAAGTGAAGTTGAAGATTTATCAGATACCGAAAAGAAACTTATTTGGTCAACCTGGATTGACTACATTGATACTGACGATGATGGTAATCGTCCAACGCTTGATCTCTTTACTGAGCAGACTGGAATTCAAGTTCAGTACGATGAAGATTACAACGACAACAACGAGTTTTATGCAAAAGTGCGAACTCAGTTAGAAGCCGGCCAAGGTATCGGCCGTGACATTGTGACCCCAACTGACTGGATGGCAGCACTATGGATTTCAAAAGGCTATGCCCAAAACCTCAATAAAGAAAACATCCCAAATGCTTCAAACATGGGAGCAGCATGGGAAGGTGTCGGTTTTGATCCTAACCGTGACAAGAGCCTTCCTTGGCAGAGTGGCTTCGCCGGACTGGGTTGGAACCGAAGTGTTTTGAAGGAACTCACTGGCAAAGACAAGATTACGAGTCTTGAAGAACTGTGGGATCCAAAACTCAAAGGTCGCGTCACGATCTTGAGTGAAATGCGCGACTCGATGGGTATTGCGCTAATGGCACTTGGTAAGCGTGCTGATGACTTTACTGCATCCGACTTTGAAGCGGCTATTGCATTGTTCCAAGAGCAGATTGACAGTGGTCAGATTCGTCAAGTGACAGGTAATGATTACAAGTCACTGATGGCCGATGGTCAGGTGGCTGCCGCAATTGCCTGGTCAGGTGATCTTCTGAACAACACCAAGAAGTATGGATTTGAAATTCCAGAATCTGGTGGAACATTGTGGACTGACAACTTGATTATCCCAATTGGTGCAACGCATAAGAAGAATGCAGAGCGCTGGATGAACTTCTACTACGATCCAGTGAACGCTGCACGTATTGCAGCGTATGTGAACTATATCTGCCCAGTTGTTGGTGCTCGCGAAGCTATGGGTGATATTGACCCTACTCAGGTTGATAATCCTGCAATCTTCCCAGACGATGCAACTCTTGCTCGCGTTCAGGTGTTCAAAGCCCTCTCTGATGCTGAGCAAGCATCATACGAAGGCCAGTTCCAAGCACTTATTGGCGCATAGGTCTTTCCAGGTGAGTGATAACTACACAGAACCAGAAGATCTAGAGTTACTTCGAGTTAGTAAGCGATTTGGCTCCTTTACAGCGGTTGATGATTTATCTTTAACCGTTCCCTCGGGTTCTTTCTTTGCGCTACTTGGACCATCTGGTTGTGGGAAAACCACAACCCTACGAATGGTGGCTGGGTTAGAGCAACCAACCGAAGGTCAAATCAAATTAGGTTCGAAGGACATCACAACGCTGCGTCCGTATAAGCGACCAATCAACACAGTCTTTCAGTCCTATGCACTTTTCCCGCACCTTGATGTGTTTGAAAATGTCGCTTTCGGATTACGAAGAAGTGGCGTGAAAGGTAAGGAAGTTGATACTCGTGTCAATGAGATGCTCGAGCTCATTGAACTCAGTCATCTCGCGACTCGAAAACCCGGACAGCTTTCAGGCGGTCAGCAGCAACGAGTTGCGGTTGTCAGAGCGCTGGTGAATCGTCCACACGTGCTTTTACTTGATGAGCCACTGGTTGCTCTTGATTTGAAATTGCGCCGTCAGATGCAAATTGAACTCAAGCGAATCCAGAGTGAAGTTGGCACAACATTTGTTCACGTAACGCATGATCAAGAAGAGGCGATGACGATGGCAGACACAATTGCCATTATGAATCAAGGAGTCATCGAACAAATGGGAGCACCTGAGGAAATGTATGAACTGCCCAAAACTGCATTTGTCGCAAACTTCTTAGGCCAGAGCAATCTGGTTGAGGGTCGGGTATCAGGTCAAGAAGGCGAAAACCTTGTTGTCG
>JBDLTY010000101.1:0-2998 GCA_039805585.1 Actinomycetota bacterium
TTTGTTGCTTGGCGGAGAGGGTGGGATTTGAACCCACGGAGGCTTTCACCTCAACGGTTTTCAAGACCGTCCCATTCGGCCGCTCTGGCACCTCTCCAACGAGGGCGAATTGTGGCACAGAGACGAGAATGTGCCGAATTGCCTGTTTAGGCTAGGCGGGTGATAGACCTCAACCTCCTTCGAAACGAACCGGATCTGGTTCGAACATCTCAAGCTGCTCGAGGAGAAAATCCCCATTTGGTGGATGAGGCCCTCAATGCGGACGCGGCTCGCAGACAGGCAGTTCTGGAGTTTGAACAGCTCCGTGCTGAGCAAAAGAATCTTGGAAAGCAAATTGGTCCACTTCAAGGCAAAGCCAAACAGGGCGATGCTGATGCAAGCAAAGAGCTCGAAGGACTCATGAAAAAGGCCTCTGAACTTTCAGAAGCGGTGAATGCGCTCGAGAGTGCTGTGCGAGATGCTGATGAAAAATTAGATGCAGTTCTCAAACTATTATCGAATGTTGTTGAAAAAGATGCACCTATTGGTGGTGAAGCTGATTTCAAAGTTATTTCAGAACATGGAACAAAACCATCGTTTGATTTTGAAGTAAAAGACCATGCGGAAATTGGCGAAGGTTTAGGTGCCATCGACATCGAACGAGGTGCCAAAGTTTCAGGTTCACGGTTTTATTACTTGAAGAACGATGGTGCTCTTCTTGAATTCGCACTTGTGAACTTCGCGATGGCACTTGCTACCAAACATGGGTTTATTCCAGTGATTCCACCCGCTCTTGTGAAACCTGAGGCAATGGAAGGAACTGGCTTTTTGGGTCAAGCTGCAGAGAATGTATACCGCCTTGAAGCCGATGATATGTACTTAGTCGGTACAGCCGAAGTCCCACTTGCCGCATTACATATGGATGAAATCTTGGATCCAAAGAGTTTGCCACTTCGATATGTTGGCTATTCTCCGTGTTTCAGACGGGAAGCAGGATCACACGGTAAAGACACTAAAGGGATTTTCCGGGTTCACTGGTTTGATAAAGTTGAAATGTTTTCGTTCTGCCATCCTGATAACGCTCTAGAAGAACATCAAAAGCTTTTATCATTTGAAAAAGAATTCCTTGATGCTATGGAATTGCACTACAGGGTGATTGATGTTGCGACAGGTGATTTAGGCTCTTCAGCCAGCCGAAAGTTTGACTGTGAAGTGTGGTTCCCAAGCCAAGAGCGTTTCCGTGAACTCACTAGCACATCCAATTGCACCACTTTCCAAAGTCGAAGACTCAAAATCAGAATGCGTAATGACAAGGGTACTGAACCTGTGGCAACGCTGAATGGAACTCTGGTAGCAATCACCCGAATGATTGCGGCAATCTTCGAAACGCATCAACAAAAAGATGGCTCAGTGAAGATTCCTCAAGCGCTTCAATCATATCTTGGTGGAAGAGAATTTTTGAAGTAAGTTTTACTTACCTTCGATTACATCAACGATTCTTTGAAGATCTCCAACAGTAGCAAATTCAATGGTGATGATGCCTTTGTTTTTGACCATATTGATACTGACTCTGGTATCAAGTTTGTCAGCTAATCGTTCTGCAACTTCAAGAAGTCCTGGTGCGGTTGGTTTCTTTCCAGTTGACTTCTTTGAACTCTTTGGTTTTTTGGAATCACCAATCGCAACAATTTCTTCAGTTTGGCGAACAGATAAACCTTCAGCAACAATTCGTGTTGCAAGTGCTTCCATCTCTGTTTCAGTTGGGAGTGCTAAAATGGCGCGAGCATGTCCTGCACTTAAGACACCTGCAGCAACTCGTCGCTGAACATTAACGGGCAGACGAAGTAATCGAATCGTATTTGAAATTTGTGGACGTGATCGACCAATGCGTTGTGAGAGCTCATCTTGTGTGCAACCAAAATCATTGAGAAGTTGTTGATAGGCAGCAGCTTCTTCAAGTGCATTGAGTTGCACACGGTGTAAATTTTCAAGAAGTGAATCACGTAGCAATGTGTCATCTGGTGTTTGACGAATGATTGCAGGAATTTCTGTAAGACCTGCTTGCTTACTTGCGCGCCAACGTCTCTCACCTGCAACAAGTTCATAAAAACCATCACCAAGTGGTCGGACAACGATTGGTTGGAGTAATCCGATTTCCTTTATCGAAAATGCAAGTTCGTTGAGTGCATCTTCATCAAACACTGATCGAGGTTGCTTCGGATTAGGTTTGATATTTGTGATGGGAATTTCAGCATACACAGCAAATTCATCAGTTCCATCAGATTTTGTGACCGGCGTCACATTTGGAATAAGGGAGTCGAGGCCTTTACCGAGTCCTCTGGCTTTATTGGCTGACATATGCACCTCGGGTTGCTAATTCGCTGGCTGCAGCAATGTATGCAAGTGCGCCGACAGAATCTGGGTCATAGTTGAGCACAGTTTGATCTTGGCTCGGAGCTTCCGAAAGTCTCACTGAGCGTGGAATCAAAGTCTTAAGGGTGATCTCAGGAAAGCGACGCCTCACGTCATCCACCACATCTTGGGCTAATCGTGTTCGACCATCAAACATTGTCATCAGCATTGTTGAGATATGAAGTTCATTGTTCACATTCAAGCGGACAAGTTCGACAATCGAGCCTAATTGGCTTAATCCTTCGAGAGCGTAATACTCACACTGAATCGGAACTAAGACTTCTTTTGCTGCCGCAAAGGCATTAATTGTGAGTAGGCCGAGGCTCGGAGGGCAGTCAATAAAAACATAGTCAAGCCTTCTACCATTATGTTTCACGTGGTCATCAAGGTATGTTTTTAGAGCGCGAGCCAGAACACCTTCCCGTGACATTAAGGGAACAAGCTCAGTTTCAGCACCGGCAAGGTCAATAGTTGCCGGCACACACCAGAGGTTTGGTGTGTGAGGAACGGACTGGACAACCTCTTGAATAGACATTGCACCAACAAGAACCGCGTAGATATCGGGCACACCTTTGTGGTGAGGGATGGCTAGCGCTGTTGAAGCATT
>JBDLTY010000102.1:0-2799 GCA_039805585.1 Actinomycetota bacterium
CAGCCCTACTCTTACAGGCTTATATTGTCGATGCTGTGCTGGTTCAAGACAATCGCACCGATACATCAATTGACGTTGTCGTGGGTCAAGGGTTTGAAAGTGTGAGAAATAAAGCAGAAGCAACACGAGAACTGAATAGACCAATTCCTTCACCAAGTGGACCTGGATGTTAACACTTCAAGGGTTAACGAATCATGAAGTTGAAACTTCCCGAGCGCAACATGGCTTCAATGAACTTTCAGAAGCAAAAAAACCTTCACTGCTTGCCCAAGTATGGGACGTCATCAAAGAACCAATGTTGCTCTTACTTGTTGCAGCAGGTCTTGTCAGCTTTTTGATTGCAGATCTGCTTGAAGCAGGCATGCTCTTTGGCATGGTCTTAATCGTGATTGCAATCAGCGTGTATCAAACTGGGAGAACTGAAAAAGCACTTGCCACCCTACGTGGTTTATCTGCGCCTTCTGCCCACGTCATTCGAAATGGAGACATTGTTCTGATTCCAAGCCGAGAAGTTGTTGTGGGCGACATTTTGGTGTTAGAGGCGGGCGACAGAGTCGCAGCAGATGCGTACATACTTGAATCCCACCAACTTGCAGCCGATGAATCGTTACTCACAGGGGAATCACTGCCAGTTACGAAGTCACTTGAACAAGGAGTGTTTGCAGGAACGCTTATCACGAGTGGCAGTGGACTTGCTGAAGTCACTTTGATTGGTGAAAAGACGTCATTTGGATCAATTGGTTCACACCTCAAAGACATCGAAACGAGTAAAACTCCCCTGCAACAAGAAATTAGTAATCTAGTCAAACTTCTAGCAACTTTTGCTTTCATTGCTGTTGGCTTGGTGACATTTCTCTATTACCTGACACGCGAAGATCTTGCTGGTGGATTGCTTGTTGGTATCGCTGCTGCAATGTCGATGATTCCAGAGGAATTTCCAGTTGTTCTGACTGTGTTTATGGCAATGGGTGCCTGGCGACTTGCACAAAGTGCTGTTATTTCACGAAAACCAATGGTAATCGAAACTCTTGGTGCTGCAACAACGGTGTGTGTTGATAAGACTGGCACATTGACGCTCAATCAAATGACAGTAACTGAACTAACAAATCAACAAGGCAGTGTTGTTCCAGCGGACACCAACGAGTTTGAAAGTATTGTTAACGTACTTGCACGCGCATGCGCACCCAATGCAACCGATCCAATGGATAAGGCAATCCTTGCGCTCACTTCAGCACCTGAAAATATCGAACGACATATCCCAATTGAAGACACGCTATTAGTCATGGGAAATGTCTTTACCCTGAATACAGTCACAAGTCAGGTGGCAATTAAAGGTGCTCCTGAGTTAGTGATGGAAATGTGTGGGCTTGATGCTCAGGAGCGTGAAGTTCACGAACGTTATCTTGAATCTGCAGCAAACCGTGGCATGAGAGTCCTTGCCGTTGCACAGGGTGAAATTGCATCGCATGAAACAGACTTACGAAAGGGCACCTACACATTCATTGGCATGGCTTCATTTAGTGATCCAGTGCGCGAAGGTGTGATTGAAGCTATCAAAGATTGCGATAGTGCCGGCATCAAAGTCATCATGATTACGGGAGATCATCCAAATACTGCGCGCTTTATTGCTACCTTAATCGGTATCCCCGCCGAGAATATTTTGACGGGAAAAGATATCGATGAGATTCACCAGCATGAACTAGCTGAAAAAGCCGCTCACACCAGAGTCTTTGCAAGAATGCTTCCGCATCACAAACTGCGCTTAGTGCAAGCCCTTAAAGCCAATGATGAAATAGTTGCAATGACTGGTGATGGGGTGAATGATGCGCCCGCCCTCAAAGCAAGCGACATTGGTATCGCGATGGGCAAACGTGGAACTGAAGTTGCACGTGAGGCTGCAAGTTTGGTGCTTGCCGATGATGATTTTGCCACGATTGTGAGGGGAATTCGTCAAGGACGAGGGATTTATGCGAACTTGCGCAAAGCTATGGTGTACATCCTCGCCATTCACGTGCCACTACTTGGTCTTGCTCTCACCCCTGTCTTGAATAGTGCTTGGCCACTTCTCTTACTTCCTATTCAAATTGCATTCATTGAACTCATTATTGACCCAGCATGTTCAGTGGTTTTTGAGTCCGAACAATTCGATCCAAACGCAATGAAACAACCACCTCGAAAGCGTTTTGAGAGAATCTTGAACAAAAGAACTGTCATCACCGCATTCTTTCAAGGTGCAAGCGTTCTACTTGCTCTTCTCATTCTTTACTTTACGCTCTTGTCAACAGGGGCACGTGATGAAAGCATCAAGAGTATTGTCTTTAGTGCCTTAGTATTTTCAAATCTTATGCTGATTTTAATCAATCGCTCATGGGTGCTGAGCATTATTGAAACTTTCAAACAGCGAAAGAACCCCACAATCAAATGGATTTTCAGCATTGCCATCATTTCCCTGGTGACGTTTATTCAAGTTCCACTAACTCGTGAAATCTTTGGATTCGGTGTCATGACAGCACAACAATGGTCCTTAAGTTTGGCTTTTGGAACACTTCCGCTTTTATGGTTTGAGATCTATAAGTTATTCAACAAAAAGAAATGAAATAAGTGTTGTTAGATTTCTTGCAAAAAGAAATCTAACAACATTTTGCTATGAAATTTAGCTGGCGGTGACGGTGGGATTTGAACCCACGGAAGGCGATTAACCTTCACACGCTTTCGAGGCGCGCTCCTTCGGCCACTCGGACACGTCACCGTTGCGAAGATTACCGAAGCAGTAGTTACGATTGAAGTGTGACCAAGATG
>JBDLTY010000103.1:0-3429 GCA_039805585.1 Actinomycetota bacterium
AGTTCCACACACTGCGGAAAACCCAATCGCGGTTGCATTTCAACATGTTCATAACCAAATTCCTGCACCTTCGGAGTTTCGCAAAGGCATACCTGCATCAATCGATGCACTAGTTCAGAAAGCAACCAGCAGAAACCCGCAGGATCGCTTTCAATCAGCAGCCGAATTTCTTGAAGCGGTCAAATCCGTTCGTATGCTGATTGAGTCAGGTGACTTTGACTCAATGCCACGCAATATTCAGTCGGATGACACAGCCATTATTACGAAACCCGAGCAAAGTAATGCTGAGGACTCTTCAATGAAGAAACCTAAACGTAAGCGACGAGGATTTCTTATCCTGCTCTCACTTATCGTGCCATTGAGCGCACTTGGTTACTTTTCGTTTCAAACGCTCAACAATGTCACTGTTCCTCAACTTGTAGGAATGACTGAAAACCAGGCACGTCTTGAACTTCAAAATCGGGAACTCGAAGCGGTTGTTGTTGAAGAGTACAGCGATACTGTCGCTGAAGACGTTGTACTCAGAGCAACTCCGGAAAGTGGTAGCAGTGTTGCTCGCAGTTCAGAAGTCGAGATCGTCATATCGCTTGGCCCGGAACTCTTCGAAATACCCGACGTTATTGGGCTTGATTGGCAAGACGCATCTCCGCTGCTGCAAGACGCAGGATTTGAAGCAGAAATTGTGGATGAGATTTTTCATCCTGAATTTCCGGCTGGAAGCATCGTAGAAATAGATCCACCGGCCTTTAGTAAGCACCGGAAAGAAACCTCGATTGCAGTCGTTCTATCAAAAGGCCCTGCTCCGATAGCGCTACCGAACGTCATCAATCTGAGCGAATCACAAGCCACTTCGGCACTGCAAGCAAAAGGTTTCACTCAAATTATCATCAAACGTGAGTTCTCTGGTTCAGTCAAAAAAGGAAATGTCATTTCGATGACGCCTAAGGCTAAATCCAAGCACTTTACCTCTATTACCGTCGAATTGACCCTCTCAGATGGTCCACCTCCTGTAAAAGTTCCAAATATCACTGGCATGACATTGAAGAGGGCAATCGAAACCCTTGAGAAGGCTGGACTTTCTTACAAAATTCGAACTGAAAACAAATGTAAGAAACCGAAATCACGAATTGTTCAGCAACAGTTCAGCGCCGCTAACTCACTGGTACCTCGTGGGTCAGTCATTGAACTTGGAATTTACAACAATTGCTAATGCGTTGCGGCTTCCATTTTCAGTAACTTCGCTTTCGTTGCACTTCCATAGAAGTAGTTGCCAATTGAGCCATCAGCTTTGATGATGCGATGGCACGGAATGATGAGTGGCACCTTGTTTCGAGCACATACACTTGCAACCGCCCGATGAGCATCTGGAAACCCACTGAGACTTGCTAATTCACTGTAACTGCGAGTTTCACCTCCTGGTATCAGTCGCATGCTCGCAAGCACTTTTCGTTGAAATTCAGTTCCTTCAAGATTCACTGCCAGAACATCAAGCGCCTGCGGGTTTCCATGACTCCAAGCAAGTATTCCCTTCAAAACCATTTCCATTTGTTTGCTGAGGGTCACTTTCCTGTGATTTGGGGTTGAAACGATTTCAAGTTGAAGAACACTCCAGGATGTTGGACTTCCCGCGGCATCAGTGCCGGGCTGTGTGGTGTCGAGCGTTATTCGCAAGTTCAAAGACTGGGTTGAGATGAAACCAATCTCAATCAAGATCGAGTTCGTTTCAACAGTAATTCAGCCACATGGAAGGCCAGTTCAAGTGATTGTTCGCGGTTCAAACGCGGATCGCAGGCAGTTTCATAGCGACCAATCAAGTCTGCCTCATTCACTCCACTGACCCCACCAATACACTCGATGACATCATCGCCAGTAAGTTCGATGTGAAGTCCGCCTGGGTGTGTTCCCAAACTATGGTGCACTTCGAAAAACCCTTTCACTTCATCGAAAACTTCATCGTAGTCACGCGTCTTGTATCCGGTTGAAGTTTCACGAGTATTTCCATGCATTGGATCGCAACACCAGATAACGGATTCTTGACTTTCGTTGATTGCTTGAATAAGTGGTGGTAACAAGGTCCTGATTTTCGTGTGACCCATGCGGGTAATGAAGGTAAGGCGACCTGGGATTTTGTTCGGGTTCAGTTTCTTGGCAAGTGCGATAGCATCTTCAGCCGTGGCGCTTGGCCCTAGTTTTACGCCGATAGGGTTTTGAATTCTCGCGGCAAAATCAATATGTGCGCCGTCCATCTGTCGAGTCCTATCGCCAATCCATACGAAATGACCAGACACTGCGTACGGCAGCCCCGTTCGAGAGTCGATTCGCACTAATGGTTTTTCATAATCCAGAACCAGTGCTTCGTGAGCAGCGAAAAATTCGGTACGCCTGAATTCTTCTGGATCTCGCCCAGTTGCCGAAACAAATGCGAGCGCTCGGTCGATTTCTCGTGCAACTTGTTCATAGTGTTGACCAACTGCAGAATCCAGCACAAAACTTTGATTCCAAGAATGCACCATTCGTAAGTCCGCGAAACCGCCTTGAGTAAAGGCCCGGACTAAGTTCAATGTCGAACAGGATGCATGGTAGGCATCAAGCATTCGCATCGGGTTTGGTGTTCTTGCCACAGCATCGAAATCAAGATCGTTGACGCCATCACCCTTGTATGAAGCAAGTGTTACACCTTCGCGTGTTTCAGTGTCATTGGAACGCGGCTTGAAATACTGGCCAGCCAGTCTGCCCACTTTGACCACAGGCATGCTCGCCCCATATGTCAAGACAATCGCCATCTGTAGCACGGTCTGCAATCGTGCTTTGATTGAATCGGCTGTATTTGATGCAAAGGTTTCAGCGCAGTCGCCACCCATAAGGACAAATGATTTGCCTTCACTGACCTCGGCTAGACGACTTGTCAAGGTGTCGCATTCACCCGCGAATACCAATGGTGGCACTTTTTCTAGTCGCTCAATCACCGCTTTTCGCGCCGAATCATCGGGCCATACTGGCTGTTGATGTGCGGTCAGATTTGGCCAATCGATACGAGCGAAGTGATTCATAGGCACAGCCTACTAATCAAAAACCACTCTCCGTGATAACGGATTTTTTGATGACTGATTAGCGTTAGCCATTGGAAAGGGTGTTATGACTGTCAAAAAAGTAGCGCTGTTAACTGCTGGTGGACTTGCACCATGCCTCTCTTCAGCGGTGGGTGGCTTGATTGAACGATACACAGAGATTGCTCCTGACGTAGAGATTATTGCGTATTACGGTGGCTATGCAGGCTTGCTACGCGGCGAAAGTATGAAAGTCACTAATGAAGTTCGAGCAAAAGCGCATCTTCTGCACGCATTTGGTGGAAGCCCGATCAATAACTCACGAGTCAAACTGACCAATGTTGCAGATTGCGTCAAACGTGGGTTAGTCAAAGAGGGTGAG
>JBDLTY010000104.1:0-4992 GCA_039805585.1 Actinomycetota bacterium
GGCGTCGCCATCAAATGTGGTGTCACCTTTTGCTAAGGCAGCGACAAGTGGCAAGAATCGCATCACAGTGCCCGCAAGTCCGCAATCAATCGTGTCAGCTCCATGCAGCGGGTGAGGATGAATATGCCAAGTATTCGGACTATCAGAAATCTCTATTCCAAAGGCTTGAAGTGCTACTTTCATTAACAACGTATCTCGCGAAATCAGCGGATAGCTGACACTGCTTGGTGCGTTACTCAGAGCAGCGAGCACGAGTGCCCGGTTTGTTTGAGACTTGGATCCGGGCACAGCGACTTCCGCACTGATCGGAGCATTGACGCTCGGCGCATTCCATACCGCATTGGACACAGGGGCAGGTTATCGCCTTAGAGTTGGACCTATGTGTGGTCGATATGCGTTACCCGTCGATAAAGACGCACTTGGCATTTACTACGAAGCGTGGACTCGCGAGACAGCGACACTCTCACCAAATTTCAACGTAGCCCCAACATCTCTTGTCTATGTAGTGGACGAAAAAGGCGATGAACGCAAAGTGCGAATTGTCTCCTGGGGTTTGATCCCGAAGTGGGCTAAAGATGCTTCTATGCAGGCGAAAATGATCAATGCACGTTCAGAAACTGTTGATGAAAAACCATCCTTTCGCGATAGTTTCAATCAATCGCGCTGCATTATCCCTGCACTTGGATGGTATGAATGGCAACGAAGCGATTCGAAGAAGACACCATATTTTCATGTAAGTGACACTGAACCATTTGTGAGTATGGCAGGTCTCTTATCCGCATGGAAAAATCCCCAGGATGATCAATGGGTTTTTACTTGTGCAATTTTGACTCGTAGTGCGATTTCAACACTCGAATACATTCACGACCGAATGCCAGTCCTTTTACGAAAAGAAGATTTCTCAACCTGGCTGTCAGGCGACGTGAAAGCTGCCCAATCACTGATAGAAAAAGAGCCCCCAGCGATTCGCGCTTTTGAAGTGTCAGAACGAGTCAACTACACCAGAAATAATGATGAAACTTTGCTTGAGCCGGTAGGTTGATATTCATCATGATTGACATATTGAAGGAAGTATTAGCTGAACAGTTCGGTGTCACTATGTCTGAGGTGAAGTTCATAAGTTCAGAGATACACACAGATGGTGAAATACATGGCTTTGAGATTTTGAATCAACATGAACCGACGTTCATCTACGCTCAGGTAGGTTCATCAGAATGGAGTGGTGATGGATATCAAATTCATTTACCTGAAATAGACGCCTGGGTACGACTCTGGCGATTTCCAAACGATCCGTACTTGCACGGCCTTGTAATGGTAGGAGTGAAAGAGGCACTTTCAGAGTTACTCAAGAAACTTGACTCGAGTGCCACACTTCAAGCTGTTACGAACGTCGCCTATAGACCGGGCAAACGGGCGGTATTCCAAGTAAGGACTAATCGTGAAGTGCTGTATGCCAAAGTAACATCAGTAACAAATGCCAAGCGCATCATTCAACTACAAGAGTCGCTTCCTAAAACCCTTCTCAAACCTGAACTTCGTGGTATGGCCGAGGGAGGAATCCTATTTTTCACTGAGTTGGAGGGATCTGGATTTCTTGGTCTGGAAAAGATCGACATGGCAAACTTCTTAGTACAACTCAATGCTGTTCACAGAGAATTAGCGAAGATTCAGGTGGATACTGACGTCAAACGTAAAGTCGTCACAAATCTCGAATGGTATGTGAGCATTATTCAACGACAAATCAATGAGCCAATAGCAAAACAGGTAAGTGCCCTTGCCGCAAGACTCACTCCACTTGATTTATCTGGGCAGAGAGAATTCATCCATGGCGACTTGCACCTGGGCCAGTTCAAGATTCAAAAAAAAGGCGGTCTTGGTGTTCTCGACTTTGATAATGCAGGTATGGGATATCGCGTGGAAGATCAGGCGTCGCTCTTGGCTTCTGCACTTTTTGGCTACGTCGCTAATTTGGAGAGTCCCCATAGGACCCGATACGCCGGATTTTTGCGGTTCTATTGCGACGAGTTGCAGAGAGATGTGGAGCCTGAGCCTCTGCAAAACCTCACGATACGGCATTTGGTTGCCTATCTCGCCTCATTCCCTGCCCTGGTGATGAAAAATCAGGGGGAATTTGCACGTATTCTGGCTGGAATTGAGAATGATGAGAATCCTCTCATGCTGATTTCATCGTTCGCTCATGAGCCCATGTAATGATTAGATACACCTAGTGAAAGGGAGCACATGAAGAAAATTAAGTGGCTCGGTATTGGTACAAGTTCTGCCTTGAGTGTTGGCGTTGTCGCCACAGCTGCGATTATTCAGGCAACCAGTTCAGGCGTAGTTTCATTCAACCCTGGCATCCTAGAGGCAATCGAAGAAGTCGTCGCAAATCAAGACCAAGCAGAATCATTTGAAATTGGAAATGTAACTGTTCCAGGTTTGAACAAGGACTCGAAGAACAACAAGCAAGATTCATCGGATAACACAATTAATGATGACTCGGATTCCTCCTCAGATGATGACTCGGATCTTTCATCAGACGATGTGGATGATTCGTCGAACCCCTCAATCTCTGCCGTTTCGCCAGTTACTGTCGTCACCGTTGTTTCGGTTGTTTCGAATGTAACGCCAGTTTCAGTGCCAACCGCATCAAGTGTTGTGAGTCCCGTTTCAAGCGTGACACCTGTTTCGCCCGTAAGTAACGACTAGAAAAATCTTAGAATGCGGTGGGTGTTGAAACAACACGCACCGCATTTCATTATCTAAAGGACCAGAGGTGAAGGTTTTTGCTTCGTTGCTTGCAGCGCTGATGTTTGCTAGTTGCAGTATCCATGCAGCTGAACCCGAGGGTGTTCCTTCTGAAGCGATTTCTCTTGTTCCGAATCAGAACCAAAATGGGCCATCGCTTTTGCCAACCAGTAATCCCACTTCATCACAATCACCAAAAGAAAATTCTCTCCACGATCCGAGTGCCGAAATAGAGGTTGAAGAGCAATCGGGGGATGGCAGTCGATTGATGATTGATGAGATTGAGTTTTCACTCGAGAGAGTCTGGCTTGTTATCCGCTCAAAATCCGGAGAGATATTTCATTCCGAGTTGCTTACGTATGGCGCAAAGCGCGCAAGTATTCGCTTACAGAAACCACTCATGACAGGTAAATACTTTGTCAGCCTTCACAGTGACGATGGAGATAACGAATTTAACGAAGCCTTCGAACCGATTATTAGAGGGGAAGAGCGAGAGTTGGTACGCGAAGACTTTACATATCGTAGGACTCCCTAGTGGCTAAATTCCGTCCAATCTCGAGAAAAATCACAGTCAGTGTGTTACTGCCATTATTGCTGCTACTTTCAGCAACACTGATATTCGCGCGATGGAGTGTTACGAATGAGGTGCTAGAAAGAATTGACTCCAATATTGTGAATCAAATGAATGAAATGAAACTGCTTGCTAAAACTGGAATTGATCCAGAAACGGGGCAGCCATTTGATTCAGGAGATCGATTGCTGGCAACGTTCTTAGGTCGACGCTTATCAGAAGACAGTACAGTCATGTTTGGCGTTATAGATTCAGTCGTCTCCTATCGAAGTGTCGGCGAGGCAACAATTAGACCTGACAAAGATTTTGACTTCCTCGAATTAATCGCAAGTCTCAAAGAGCCACGTGTAGGCACATTTACTACGGTTGAAGGGGATATGCGCTATGGAGTGCTGCCAATTACGGGAGTGAAAGGAGAAGAAGGAACCTTAGTGATTGCAACACTAATTTCCTCGGAGCTAGAAGCAACCAATCGATTGTTTGAAATTCTCGCTATTGGCTTACTCATTCTCTTTGCCCTCACGGGATTAATTTTGAGTTACATCATTAGAAAATCTCTCCTACCTATAACTGAACTAACGAGAGCGGCTGAATCCGTTAACAGAGAAAACATTAACCAAGGACTTAACGTTGGCCAGTTTGATGGTAATGATGAAGTCACACAGTTGGGAATTGAGTTCAACAATATGCTCGCGCGTCTGGAGACTAGCTTCGCCGAACAGCAACGATTCATTGATGATGCAGGTCACGAATTACGAACTCCACTGACAATTCTGAAAGGCCATTTGGAGCTGATGCGACGTGATGGGTCGAATTCGCAAAGCCTCAAAATCATGGAAGATGAGGTGGATAGAATGGCGAGACTGGTCCAAGACTTGCAGTCATTGACAAAAGCATCACAGCCGAATTTCGTACAAATGAGCACTTTTGCGGCAGATGTCTTTATGAAAGAGATTTGGGAAAAAGCTCAAGTGGCGACCTCGAACCCAATTGAATTAGTTGAGTATCCATCATCGGAAATGCATGGGGACAAACAGCGATTAACCCAAGCCATGCTGCAACTTATCGAAAATGCAGTCAAGTACTCACCGCGCTCATCACCAATATCTATTGGAATGTACCTTCACGAATCGAGCTTGGTCATGTATGTAAAAGATCTAGGCGCAGGTATTTCGGATGAAGCAAAACCGAATGTTTTTTCACGTTTTTATCAAGTTGATAACACTTCTTCACCAAATGATGTTGGCGGGATTGGATTAGGACTAGCAATTGTCAGGGCCATCGTTGATGCGCATCATGGTTCAATTGAAGTGTCTGATAATCACCCTACTGGTTCAATCTTCTCAATTCGAATACCCAAGATAGTGAGCAAACGATGAGTCGAATATTGGTCATTGAAGATGAGCAACGAATTGCCTCATTTATCCAGAGTGGACTTGAGAGCAATGGTTATCAAGTCGATGTAGTCAGTGATGGAATCACTGCAATTCATTGGGCGCAACATTCAAATCCGGACCTCATCATTCTTGATATTGGCCTCCCAGGCAAAAGTGGGATTGATTTACTGAATGAACTACGAGGTAGTGGCAACGACGTTCCAGTCATTATTCTTACTGCCCGAGACTCAGTGGCGGATCGCGTTTCTGGATTAGAACTTGGAGCAAATGACTATA
>JBDLTY010000105.1:0-6449 GCA_039805585.1 Actinomycetota bacterium
GCGGATACTTCAAGAGCTCTCGCCAATTGCGACAACACCTCTGCGCTTGGTTTTCTTAAACCACGTTCAATTTGCGAAATATAAGGATTTGAAACACCGGCGGCTCGAGCAAGTTCTCGAATCGAAACTTCAGCAGCTTCGCGGCGCTCTTTGATGAATTGTCCAATTGAGGCGAGTGTTTCCATACCCAAAGTCAACACCCAAGTGCTAACTATTGCAAGCGCTAGCCAAGGAAGTCGATGAGATCCTTCGTGAGTCGAATCTGCCCCACCTCTTGGCCACCGCCTAAGGGCTGAGAAATTGGTATCTCAGCACTAACTGCCCAATTGGTAAGAACGTGCTTCACGATGCTCGCGTGAGGGCGAGTTGAGCCATCTGAGACCTTGATTGCAAGCACCCCTAAATCCCTGTGGGCAACGACAAACACCCCTTCTGCTCCATCTTTGGCAATTGCTCCAGGCACACCCGTCATCACCTCGGTAGCCAATCGTTTCTTGCCACCAACGAGTTCAGGGTGCTTGCTCATTGCTGAGGCCACAGTTCCAAGATGGCCAGGTTCACGCACCGCATTCAAGAACCCTGTTGCCAAATCAAAAAGTGACATAGCAACGACTGGAGCGCCACAGCCATCAACACCTCTGCGTGTAATCGTGATACCAAGCCACGATTCAATATTTTTTGTAATTGCGATCTGCAAGGGATGATCAAATTCAAGATAGTTTTCAAGTGGCCACTGATTGACAACACAGGCAGCAAGAAATGATGCGTGCTTTCCAGAGCAATCACTCATCAAGGTATTTTCAGCAATACCGTTCCTAATCGCATCATGTCGAGCCTCTGTTCCAAGCGGAAGCCGTGGCGTGCAGCGAAGATTATCAACTGAGAGTTTAAATTTCTTCAGTAAACCTTGAACAACTTCAAGGTGTATCGATTCTGCTGAATGTGAAGCAGCAGCTATCGCAATCTCTTCACTTGTTAATTCCACTCCAAGCGATAAGACACTTGCAGCTTGAAACAACTTGAGTGTGCTTCGAGGATACATTAGCGCATCAGCTTGCCCAAATCCTCGTGTGTTCAAAACGACGGAACCAAAATGTTCAGATTCCACTATCTCATTTCGAGTGACTTCAACAAGTTTTTGATGTTCAGACATTTATTCCAACATCGCATTCAAATTACTGATTCGTAGATTTCCCTCGGTGACATTGCGCTTGATTACCACTGATGCAATTGGTCCAAGTTCATAGTGTTGAACACTCGTTGCCACGAATCCAATCACAGTATCGTCAAGAAAGACGTCAGTTCCGTGCTCAGGTAACTCATCTGTCGTGCCATCAAAGTGGACAAAAGCTAAGTGTCTTGGAGGTTTACCCATTCGAGTTACTTTTGAAATTGTCTCTTGACCTCGATAACAGCCTTTGTCGAGGTGTACTGCCGTTTCAAGCCAACCAACTTCATTAGGAATTGTTCGATGATCAGTTTCAAACCCTTGTCGAGGTATCCGATGTTGCACCCTAAAAGCAGCGTGCGCCCACATCCCAACTGGTGATGCGGATACGTACTCATGAAGTTCGCCTCTGGGAATAAGGATTTCTCGACCTCCTCCGCTGAAAGGATTGAGCCACGTCGGATAATCGCTTTCGATGGCGCGTGAATTCTCAAAAACAACGGCCCACTTATCTGTTACATCCACTACTTCAATTTTCATGAGAAATTTCATTTTGTTGAGATATGAGACCATTTCAGCGATTGAATCCGGTTCAACAATCAACCACAAACATTCGTTGCCATTAATCACATGTAGTTCATGCAGAACAAAACCTTGAGGGTTGAGATTCAATGTGAGCGCACTGCTCCCTGGTTCAAGATCAAGAAGTAACTGTGTTGTTAATGAATTGATATACACCAATCTGTCGGGGCCTGATACCTCAATGACACCTTTATGTGACATATCAACGCGACCGGAACCTTGGGCTAAAAGACGTTGTTCAGCGAAAGGATTGCCGTAGTGCCAAGCGACTAGTTCATCTGGAGTGTTTGCGTGCCCCGGTACTGCACCACTCAACATCGATACCATCACATCACCGTTATTTCTTTGCGCAGTTACTACACAGTCCATGGAATGTCACATGGGAGACATCAACTTCAAATGACCGATCTGCACGAAGTGAGCGGACGGTGTATTCCATAATATCGGCAGAAATTGACTCAACATTTTCACATTCTGAACACACCAAATGAATATGTGTCTCTTCTTCAAGACTATGGTACGTTGGCGCACCATGCCCTAAATGTGAATGGGAAACAAGTCCCGCCTTTTCAAGGACTTCTAGTGTCCGATAAATTGTTGAAAGATTGATACCCTTCATTTTTTTGCTAACACTTGCCAAGATTTGATCTGGGGTCGCGTGCTTAAGTTCTTCAATAGCCTCTAAAACAAGTTGTCGCTGTGGGGTTATCCGATATCCAAGTTGACGCAACTTCTTATCCCAATTCATGAGACTCGCTGCATGATGACTTCAAGTTGAACGATGGAAGAGTTTTCGTCAATAAATTGAAGTGCGTGCGAAAAAAGAACCTGGTCTTGAGCAATTCCGTATTGTCGAACATGATTTTCAAACTTTAAGTCAACCCGCGCTAAGGTAATTTTGGCGTCTTCAATACCAGCTGTAATACCTTTTCCGGTCCAAACATTAATTGCTGGAAGATAACTTGATACGTGATGTCCTATTTGGAGACGGACAGCGTGTGGCGCTTGCCCAAACCAAGTGCCTGACTCCTCAAGGATAATCTCAAGTGGTTTACCATCTATATCAATCAGTGCTGCCTTGAGTTGATAACTCAAGAATTCTTCACCGCTTGACGATAGTTCCATTGTAAATTCGACATCTGAACGTTGCCCATCTTGAAATTCAACGAATCCAACTCCACGCCATGAGCCAGGCATCCAGGATAGGTGAGCAAGATTCGGGTGGACTCCGGAAATCAAGTCCATTTATCGTTGACCTTTAAATAACTTGTAGACAACATACCCTGCAAACCATGTAATGGCGATACTTGCCAAAACCAAAAGTCCAGTGAAAAAATGTTCAATATCCATAACCTCAGCCTAATTCACTCGTTGTTGTATCCACGCACTAATTCGATCGACTAATTCAGGAGTGGTTGCTGCTTCTGCATGCCCCATACCTTGCTCGTACCAAAATTCTGCATTATTGTCATGATTCTTTGTTGCCGCTTCAAAGAGGCGGTGTCCGTGATCATTTGGAAAGTAGTCATCCTCGCTTCCCGAAATTATCAGTAATGGAATTGGCGCAAGAGCTGTCGCTGAATCGAGTGGGTCAAGTGGTTGAATCTCGTGCCGATTTGGGGCATGTTCGTCAGGCCACGTATTCGGGCCGACTCGAACTTCTGAATAACGACGAAGAAAAGCTTGACCAATTGAAAACTTCACAAGTGCGTGCAGAAACCGCATTTTTCGTGAACCCCGAAACCACCACTGTGCGACACCACCAATGATGACGACGGCATCTGGTTTTTGTTCAACGACTAAGCCCTCGTCATATTCGGTTCTCTGACTCGTGTTTGAAAGTGCAGCGTGGCGCAAAACACTCGATGCTCCAAGTGAGAAACCAACTGTGACGACTTTTTCAGCACCTAGTTCGCGTGCCCATTTAACGGCAGCATCTACATCAAGGACTTCGTAATGTGAAAGTGTGCAGTAGCCGGATGATTTTCCATGTCCCCTTTGATCAATTGCAATCACTCTAAGAGTTTTTTGAAACCAGCCAAGTAACCTTGCATGCGAGCCATGCCGATGTCCGCCGGTAAACCCGTGGACCACCACAACGGCGATTGAACCTTCCCCTCGCTCAGTGGCATAAATCTTTTGGCCATCGTTCGTGGGTAAGAAGACGGACATATTGGGGAAGGACCATGCTTTAGTTTTCGCTTCAGATGCCACGGTCGTATGATTCCACCTTCTGAAAGCAAATGCCTCTTCAGGTGAGAGGTTGTGAGGAGGGCTCATGGTTAGTCTCCTCCTACTCACTCACTCACCGCGCTCCTCAGCAGAAATCCTCCCCGCACTTGGACTTTTGAGCCATCAAGTCAAGGTCATGTCACCTGATATCTCTCTGTTGCTTGATGCACCTGCTGCTAGTGCCATTTTGGTGGACGGGAAACAGGATCTGCCGGCTGTGAAGAGTTTTTGCCGGCTTATGCACACCACAGGTTTATCAATTCCAGTTCTGTTGATTACAACTGAAGGCGGGCTGGCCGCAGTCACAGCTGAATGGGGTGTTGACGATGTGATGCTCGCTACCGCTGGTCCTGCCGAAGTTGAGGCTCGATTACGGCTAGCGCTTGGAAAGTATCAACTATCTCAAAATGCGCAACCTGCTGAAATAACCACAGGTGATTTAGTCATCAACGAAAATTCATATGTCGTGAAACTCAGAGGTAAGACCCTCGACCTTACATTCAAAGAGTTTGAGTTGCTGAAGTTTCTTGCAGCACATCCTGGCCGAGTGTTCACGCGAGCCCAATTACTTTCTGAAGTTTGGGGGTATGACTATTTTGGTGGAACCAGAACTGTCGATGTCCATATACGTCGCTTGCGCGCAAAACTGGGAAATGATTACGAATCGCTGATTGCAACCGTACGCAATGTTGGTTATCGATTTGTTCAGCACAAAGATTTACCTGACGCATCAAAGCCTGCGTATGATTATCAGTGAGTTTCCACATCTGGACAAAAGTCAAACACAATTCGTGCTTTCACTTGTGCAAGAAGCACAAGTGTTTGATTCGCAAAGCCCATTGTCTGAACATGTACTCCTCCATCTGAAACACGGTGGAGATCAACATTCTCGTCACCTCATAGCTATGGAGGATGAGAAACTTGTTGGCTACGTGCATTTGGATCTGACTGATCAAGTTGCCGGCCCCTCTGCCCAAGTCGTGGTTCATCCGGAATCTCGAAATCTTGGCTATGGCAAACAGCTACTACAGAAAGCACTCGATATTGCTGGGGGAAAACTTCGACTTTGGTCACATGGGGAAAACACACTTGCACGAAATCTTGCCCAATCGGTAGGTATGAAAGAAGTTAGAAATCTCCTGCAAATGAGACGTTCACTCTTGAGTGCTATTGATGTTCCAATATTTCCTGCCGAATTCACTATTCATACTTTCAATCCAGACACTGACACCACCAGCTGGTTACAAGCCAACACCAAGATATTTCAGCAACATCCCGAACAAGGACAATGGCAACTTCGCGATGTGGAGATCCGGATACAGGAAGATTGGTTCAATCCTCAAGGTTTCTTCCTTTTGAAACATGGTGATGACATTGCTGGATTTTCATGGACGAAAGTTCATTCCCACTCCCATGGACATGACCACATTCCACTCGGTGAAATTTATGTGCTTGGGGTGAGTCCAGAATTTCAAGGCAGAGGTTTGGCAAAAGCGCTTACCTTGCATTCACTTCAATTCTTGCGATCTGAAGGATTATTAGAAGCAATGTTGTACGTTAATAAGGATGACACTGCTGCGCTATCGCTTTATGAATCATGTGGCTTTCGCGCATGGGATGTAGATACGTTGTATTCGTTCTAGTGAGCAGCGCGAGCGATTCGATCTCGAATTGCAACACCAATCCCTTGATCCGAGGGGGCAAGAATCACAATATCTGAAAGCGACAGTTCATCCGCTTTACGAAGTGCACTGTATAACTCATGAGCAAATTCGTTTTCATCGATGGGCATCGCTAATCGGATTGCACTCAATGGAGTAGGAAATACTTCTAAGTCGATAAATCCAACGCGGCCAAGATTCTCTGGAAAGTCTTCAATCTTTTCAATCACATGCACTTTTGCTCGAGGCGCATAGTGTTTATCGAGCGTACCCGAAATGCGCACACTATCTCCCAATGTTGCACTTGTTGACTTCACCACGGCATCAATCATCGCTTCTGTGATGGCGCCGTGTCGAAGAATTCGAGGAGATTCAAAACGGCAATCAACGATAGTTGATTCCAAGCCAATTTCACACTCCCCGCCATCAACAATCGCATCAACATCGCCATCAAGATAATTTTGTAAGTCGTTAAAGACATGTAGTGCGCTAGTTGGACTTACTGCACCAAAGGTATTTGCACTAGGCGCAGCGATAGCAACTCCAAGTTTTTCAATAATCGCCCTTGCCAGAGGATGTGAAGGTATTCGAATACCTACAGAGTCTTGTCCCCCTGTTATCGCAGAGTCGATCAGTTCACATTTTTGCACGATATAGGTAATCGGGCCAGGACTAAAGTTTTTTACCAGACGCAACACATACTCATGTATAGGCTCTTTCAAGAGCGGTTTTGCCATATCCCAATTACTCACATGAACAATCAGTGGATGATCCTGCGGTCTGCCTTTAACCGTAAAGATTCTTGC
>JBDLTY010000106.1:0-4530 GCA_039805585.1 Actinomycetota bacterium
CAGGCACCCCTTTTGAAATGTCGCGAATCAACCTCATCATGATGCTGATGACGTTAGTTGTCAGCGTTTTCTTTGTGAAGGCATTTTCAAAACCAAAGTTTGTTCCAGCAGGTGTTCAAAACGTTGGCGAAATTGCGTTGGACTTTGTGCGTATCAATATTGCCGAAGAAGTCATGGGTCATCACGGCAAGCGTTACACCCCGTATCTTGCGACCTTGTTCTTTATGCTTCTTGCTTTCAACATCACAAGTGTTATTCCACCGATGCAGATTGCGGGCACATCTGTCATTGCAGTGCCATTGATTTTGGCTGTGATTACGTGGCTGATTTTCAACATTGCCGGTATCAAGCATCATGGTCTTATTCATTACCTGAAGGCAAATCTCTTCCCAGCAGGTGTTCCAGCCCCAATCTATTTGTTGGTAACGCCAATTGAGTTCGTCTCAACCTTCTTACTTCGTCCTTTGACTCTCACCATTCGTTTGCTTGCAAACATGATGGCAGGTCACCTCTTGCTGGTGTTGTTCTTCACCGCAACCTCTTATCTGCTTTTTGATGCAGATGGATTTCTCAAGATATTCGGCTTGGCTTCGTTTGCGATGGGCTTTGCGTTCACGCTCTTTGAAGTTCTAGTCGCGTTCCTCCAGGCCTACATCTTTACATTGCTCACCGCGGTGTATATCGCAGGCGCATTGGCGGATGAGCACTAAAAAACAACAACGACATTAAGTCGCCGACTTAATGCCTAACGAAAGGAAAAGCAGTGAACATGCTAACTGTTCTTGCGGAAATTAGTGGCAACGTAAACGCCATCGGATACGGTTTAGCTGCGATTGGCCCTGGTATCGGTATCGGTATCTTGGTTGGTAAAGCACTTGAAGGTATCTCCCGTCAACCAGAAGCAACAGGCGTGATTCGAACCAATATGTTCTTGGGTATTGCGTTCACCGAAGCTCTCGCATTGATTGGTCTTGTTGCCGGCTTCCTGTTTGTGTAGTGAATGTCTATGTCATTCGTAAGTTTCCTAACAGCAGCAACTGGTGATGGTCCGATTCTGATCCCTGCTCCGGCAGATTTGATTTGGGGTTCGGCTTCCTTCGTCATTTTGTTGCTCTTATTTTGGAAGTATGTCATTCCTCGATTTAACAAAGTCTTGAGTGAACGTGCCGAAAAAATTGAAGGTGGATTTGCTCGCGCTCAGGCAGCGGAAGCCGCTGCTCAGGCAGCATTGCAACAGTACAACGCTCAAATGGAAGAAGCTCGTTCAGAAGCATCTTCAATTCGAGCAAAGGCTGAAGAGCAACGCAAAGCTATGGTTGATGAGGCTCGCGCTGAGGTGAACGAATATAAAGAAATTGAAAATCAGCGTTTTCAGGAGCGAACGAAAGCCGAAATCTCACAGGCTTCCTTGCAATTGCAGAAGGAAGTTGGCGTGCTGGCGTTGGATCTGGCAGGCAAAGTTGTGGGTGAAGTTCTTAAAGATGATACCCGCGCCAAAGCAGTTATCGATCAATTCATCGCTGATTTAGAAAAGCAAGCAAGTGAGGCTGGCAAATAATGCTTGGAACTAGTCGTGAATCACTGCAATCAATTGTTACAGCACTTCAAAGTGTTGCCATTGATGCTGCTGCTTTGCGCACTAGTGAAGAACTTTTCGAGGTATCGCGAGTTGTCGCCACGGACAAAGCACTTCGCAATTTCTTGGCGGACTCCGGTCAGAGTGTGAAAGCACGCTCGGCACTGATGAGTGATCTCTTTGGTGGGAAAGTTGGACCACAAGCACTTGAGGTGTTGACACTCATTGCCTCGAGTCGCTGGTCAAGCGATGCCGACCTCGTTGGTGCAATTGAATCAATTGCTGCGAGGCTCGCATTTTCATATGCACTTTCAACCAACAATCTCGATACTGTGGAACAAGAACTCTTCGCCATCACGCGATTGGTGCAAGCGAATTCAGAACTGCAAATGGCTCTGACAAATCCAGCGCTTGAACCACAGGTCAAAGCAGGTGTAATTCATGACTTACTCTCTGGCAAAGTCAATGCAGTGACGCTCCTTATCTCTGGGCATGTAGTTAGCAATCTCAGAGATCAACGAGCCGATACAGCGTTCAGCCAGATGAGTGAAATTGCAGCGAGTATTCGAAATCGCACAGTTGCTCAAGTGAAAGTTGCCATCAACTTATCGCAAGATCAAACGAACAGACTGAAAGCAGTCCTTGCTCGCATTGCCGGCACTGATATCAGTCTCAATGTCATCATTGACCCAAACATCCTCGGCGGCGTTTCAGTTCGCCTTGGTGATGAAGTCTTTGACGGAAGTATTCAATCTCGACTTGAACAAGCCCGAAGGGTGCTTGTCTAACAACAGAAAGCAGGAAATCATGACGGAAATTTCAATCCGCCCTGATGAAATTCGAGCAGCCATCGAAAAGAGCGTTGCCTCTATTTCACCCGCAACTTCACGCGATGAAGTTGGTCGCGTTATCGAAACAGGTGACGGTATCGCCCGCGTCGAAGGTTTGCACTCAGCGATGACCAACGAGCTCTTGGAGTTCGAAGGTGGTCTACGAGGATTGGCATTGAACCTTGACGTCAAAGAAATCGGTGTCGTGTTACTCGGTGACGGTGCAGGAATTGAAGAAGGTCAAACAGTTCGCAGAACAGGTGAGATCTTGTCAGTGCCGGTAGGCGATGGCTTCCTTGGTCGTGTTGTTGATCCGCTCGGCAACCCAATTGATGGACTTGGTCCAATCAAAGCCGAAACCACACGAGCACTTGAACTTCAAGCACCTTCTGTTGTTCAGCGACAACCAGTGAAGGAGCCACTCTTAACTGGTATCAAAGCAATCGATGCAATGACTGCTATCGGTCGAGGACAGCGTCAGCTGATCATTGGAGACCGTCAAACTGGAAAAACAGCTGTTGCTATTGACACCATCATCAACCAAAAAGGCAACTGGGCAACAGGTGATCCAAAGAAGCAAGTGAAATGTATTTATGTTGCAATCGGCCAAAAGGGTTCAACCATTGCATCGGTAAAGGCTGCACTTGAAGAAAACGGTGCGATGGAATACACAACCATCGTTGCAGCACCAGCATCTGATCCTGCAGGTTTCAAGTATCTCGCCCCCTACACAGGATCGGCGATTGGCCAGCACTGGATGTATAACGGCCAGCATGTGTTGATTGTTTTTGATGATCTTTCAAAGCAGGCAGAGGCTTATCGCGCAGTCTCACTCTTGCTCCGTCGTCCGCCAGGCCGCGAGGCATATCCAGGTGACGTCTTCTATCTACATAGCCGTTTGCTTGAACGTTGCGCGAAGTTGAGCGATGAAATGGGTGGCGGTTCAATGACAGGTCTTCCAATCATTGAAACCAAAGCAAATGACGTTTCTGCATATATCCCGACAAACGTTATTTCAATCACCGACGGTCAGTGCTTCCTTGAGTCTGACCTTTTCAACTCGGGCGTGCGTCCTGCTATCAACGTCGGTATTTCGGTATCCCGCGTTGGTGGTTCAGCGCAAACAAAGTCAATGAAGCGAGTTGCAGGTCGTCTGCGATTGGATCTAGCACAGTTCCGTGAACTTGAAGCCTTTGCGGCATTTGGTTCTGACCTGGATGCTGCATCAAAAGCACAGCTTGATCGTGGTGCTCGCTTGGTTGAACTACTCAAGCAGCCTCAGTACACGCCGTTCAAACTTGAAGATGAAGTTATTTCAGTCTGGGCGGGAACAACTGGCCAATTGGATGAAGTGCCAGTTGAAGATATCCGCAAGTTCGAAAAAGACTTTTTGGATTACGCTCACCGCGAAGCGGCAAGTGCTGTGAAAGAACTTGCCGAAACAAATGTGTTGAGCGATGAAATTGTTGCAGTTCTTGAAAAAACCATCAGTGATTTCAAGAAGACCTTCACTACCTCAAGTGGCAAGTTACTCATCAATGATGAGCCAGTTGAAGCACTTGAAGCAAGCGATATTGACCCAACCAAAATCACCAAGGTAGTGAGGTAGTCAGTTAGTCATGGGTGCACAACTTCGAGTCTTTCGCGGACGAATCAAGTCTGTTAAAGCCACCAAGAAGATTACAAAGGCAATGGAACTGATTGCTTCATCTCGTATTGTCAAAGCACAACAGCGAGTTGAAGCATCATTGCCTTATACCCGTGCATTGGTATCAGCAGTCAGTGCAGCAGCATCACACGCAGCAAGCACTGATCATCCACTGACAAGCCAGCCTGCAAGTTCCAAACGAGCAGCAGTGTGTTTGATTACAGCTGATCGTGGTTTGGCTGGTGGTTATTCATCAAATGCAATTCGCGAAGCCGAAGCACTACAGGGATTTCTGCGAGAGAATTCAATTGAGCCGGTTGCCTATTTAGTTGGACGAAAAGGTGTCTCGTATTACAAGTTCCGTAACCGTACGATTGCTGCTTCCTGGACTGGTTTTACCGATCAACCTCAGTTTGAAGATGCCCGTGCAATTGCTGATACGTTGCTTGAAGCGTTCTTGAAGCCAGTTGAAGAGG
>JBDLTY010000107.1:0-4692 GCA_039805585.1 Actinomycetota bacterium
TTCAGTCTTCAATCACATCCACGTCACTAGTACGAATTTTTGTTGATGCAAGACTCACAAATCGAGATTCAGTCAGTGCTGGATTTTTAGTTTCAACTCATACCTGTCTCAATGCCCAATCAAAACCGATTTGTGGATGGGTCATACAGGTTGACGACACAAATAAACAGGTTGTGCTACGAACATATCAAAGTAATGGATCCCTTAGTTCAGTTTTGCGAACCATCTCATACTCAACAAGTTTGACCTCAAATCGCAAATATGTGCTTGAGATTTCGCCCACTCGAATATTTGTGAAATTGGAATCTACTGTGTTACTCGACATCAAGAATCCCAATGTGTTGGCATCAAATAATGGAGCACTTATCCCAACTGGAAGTAGGATTCTCTTTCAGATGGTTGGAGATAATCGAATAAATGCGAATCGATTTATTATTTGGTAACCTCAACATGTGCCCAATAACAGAGTCAAACTCAGTCTTACAATCGATGTTGCTGCACCTATAGAGACTGCATTTCACTATCTCACGGATTGGCCGCGACAAAAGGAATGGATGCTCGGCACATATGTTGAAATTCGATCTGAAGCGGATGCTCGTTCACTTGGTGGGGAAATTGCAGCCTTCACTGGAATTGGACCACTTGGTTTTTGGGACACGATGACAATCACCAAATGGCAAGCGCCTACCTATGTTGAAGTTGAGCACACAGGAGTCTTGGTTCGAGGTATGGGTTATATGAGGTTTGAAGAGGTGAGCGAGAGTGCGTGCCGGTTTGAGTGGGGAGAAGAACTTGATCTGCCACTTGGGGTAATTGGCCGAATCGGCTTCGCTGTACTCAAGCCACTATTCGTCTTTGGGGTGAAGAAGTCCCTGAAGGATTTCGCGAACAGGGCCGCTCAGGAGCCTAGGTAAATCGCTTCAATCTGTGCTCAAGTATCCCGATTTGTCCGAATCTGGTTCGAAGAGGTCAGGTTTATAGGGGATAATAAGCCACTGAATTGCTTCCCAAAATCAAG
This sequence comes from Actinomycetota bacterium, assembly GCA_039805585.1. Lineage (GTDB taxonomy): Bacteria > Actinomycetota > Actinomycetes > S36-B12 > UBA5976 > JAFMIT01. Next base: position 1,019 of record JBDLTY010000107.1, read on the forward strand.
GAGTTTCCTATGGCGGCTATGAAGCCACGTACTGGTGATGGACCTATGGAAGTTGCCAAAGAAGGCCGTGTCATCATTATGCGAGTACCACTTGAAGGTGGGGGTCGCCTCGTTGTTGCACTGAACTCTGAGGAAGCCGCTGATCTGGGGGAACAACTAGTTCGCGTCGCTGCCGCTGCCGGCCCGACTCTGCGTCCTATTTAATTTCCAACTTTTCTAAACACACCACTCCAATTCCATTTGGAAGAACACTTGCCGACAGTCGTTTATCTTGAACGACCTCTTGGAGAAATCCTCGCCTTGCAATGGTCAGTGGATCGCGTTGCGAAAGATCACTTGTTTTCCCCGCTGCCAAGGGATTTGCGCAGAGAATTAGACCACCAATTCTCACAAGTTGAAACACTGGCTCAAACCAACTGTTCCAATCAACTGGAGATCCTGCAAGTAACGCTAGGTCATAGGCTGCTTCCTTCATGCGAGGAAGCACTTCAAGTGGTTTTGCTTCAATAACTCTGATACTGAGATTCAAGCTCTGAGCCGATTCTCGAATCTGGCGACAGTTCTCAACGTCACTTTCAATCACCGTTAAGGATGAATTTTCACCTTGAGCCTTGCGTACAGTGATTGGCCACAATGGTGATTGAACATTGAGCATCACAATTTGCTTTGCCTGAATGACTCGGGTTAAGAAACTGACATGTTGCAGAGTGAGAAAATCGGGCACCTCAATTCCGATTTCTTTACCGCGGGCTTGAAGCGTTTCAACGAACGGTTCTGGAGGGAGAATTTTCCGAAGGAAATCGAGGTCGGTGTCGTTAGGAAAATACACCAGAACCCTCCCTTTGTTTGGACACTGTCAGAACAATATGTGCTGAGTATGAATATACCTGATTAAAGTCGCTAGGAACCACTGCTCTTGGCACACTATCCCCATGACTCCTTACAGTGAAAATCCAGAACAAGAGCCACAACCGACTGCCGAAGACGTAGTGGGAAGTGTTGATGAAGTGAACCTGGCAGAGGAACCAATCGCACTTGGTTATCAACCTCTTGCCCAAAGCGCACCAGAACTTCGTAAACCCCGTGTGCTTCCACTTGTGATTACGGCATCGCTGATCTCAGGACTTATCGGTGGGGTTGCAGGTATTGCCATTTCAGATCGCGTGATACCGAATACCAATGCTACAAACTATTCACTTGTTCAAGCAGATGTTGATACCTCGATTCGTCCAGATGGTTCGATTGCGGATGTTGCAGCAAAGGTCACACCTGCAGTTGTCTTTATAGCAGCCGAAGGAACTGATGTTGCTGCTACAGGGTCAGGGTTTATTGTGGATGCAAATGGTTACATCATTACCAATTCACATGTGATTTCAAGTGCTGCAAATGGAGGTCGCATCGAAGTAACCCTTACGAATGGCGAAACATATCGAGCAGAATTAGTCGGGCGAAATATTGATTACGATCTTGCAGTTTTGAAAATCAATGTCTCGAATCTTCCAACGCTTCAAATTGGCAATAGTGATGGCATCGTGGTTGGAGATTCTGTTATCGCGATCGGTGCACCACTTGGACTTCAGGGAACTGTGACATCTGGCATTGTCTCAGCACTTCGCCGACCCGTGTCAGTTGGTGATGCTGAACAATCCTTTATTGATGCTATTCAAACTGATGCAGCTATTAATCCAGGAAACTCTGGTGGACCGCTTGTCAATGCTCAAGGACAGGTTGTCGGTGTGAACTCCGCAATAGCTACGACTGGATTTAACACTGGTGAGGCTGGTTCCATAGGTGTCGGATTTGCTATTCCAATAAATCAAGCGAAACGAATCGCTGAAGAAATAATTGCAACTGGTGAATCAACTATCCCAATTCTTGGTGTCATGGTTGACATGGGCCCCAGTACCGAAGGTGCTCGCATTGAGAGCGTGGAGAGAGTCGGGCCTGGCAGGGATGCGGGACTGAAGGCGAATGATGTGGTGGTGAAATTCAACGACCGAATTATTCGAGATGGCACAGAACTTGTTGTCGCTATTCGAGCGCAGCGTCCTGGTGACAGAGTTGAAGTTACGCTCAAGAGTGGAAAGGTGTTGAGCGTTACGCTTGGCTCTCGAACTGTGAAATAGAGGGCAGAGGAATGTTTGATATCGGCTTTGGAGAATTCTTACTCCTTGGCATTGTTGGACTTATTATTTTGGGTCCAGACAAACTTCCTCAGTATGCCGCTCAAGCCGCCAAGTTCATTCGTCAAATACGTTCCCAAGTTTCAGAAGCACGGGCATCTATCGTGGATGCGGCTGCAATCGATCCTGGCACCTTACGGGATCTCAAGGATTTGGATCCGCGGAAAATTCTTGACGAACCAACGTCTACTGCAAAGTCATCGGTCATAGACCCGGACACCACGTGAACCATGAAGTTTGAATACCACGCATCCCAATTCGTCACAGAACACAGCGAAGAAGAAAAACAGCAATTCACTGTGGAGTTTGGGGCAATCACTTCCAAGATGAGTTCAGCGATGCTTGAAGGGCATCCTGCAAACTCGAAAGTTGTCCAAGATCTCGTAGCGGCGCACTACACCTTCGTTTCGAAATTCTGGACCCCAACAAAAAGCGCATACAAAAACCTTGCTCTGATGTATATCGTGCCATCTGAGTACAGAGAGTATTATGAAAACTTCACAGAAGGTTTAAGTAAATTCACGTACGATGCGATTTGTATTTGGGCAGATACTCATTTGTCCGATTAGTACTTTGATTTGAGTTCAGGCTTCACTTCAAGAGCCACAAGACCATTCCACGCTAAGTTCACAAGATGGGCAACAACTTCTTCTTTTGATGGTTTTCTGGTTTCAAGCCACCACTGCCCGGTGAGTGCAACCATACCTACAAGACTTTGTGCATAAAGAGGGGCAAGACGAGGGTTGAACTTACGAGCTTTAAATTCACGAGCCAACAGATATTGAACTCGGATTGCAATATCTGAAATCAAACTACTGAATGAACCACTTGTCATACCTATGGGAGAGTCACGCACCAGAATCTGAAAACCTTCAGTGTTTTCTTCGATGTAGGTCAAAAACCCCATAGCGGCTTGTTCAACAAGAATTCGAGGATGTGGTCCGTTGAGAGATTCTTCAATCGTTTGCAATAAGTTCGCAATCTCACGATCAACAATCACTGCATACATTGATTCCTTAGCGCCAGCGCCAGTTGTTGAGTCGGAGGTGCCAAAGTGTTCATAAATAATCGGTTTTGACACTCCAGCGGCACCTGCAATTTCCTCGACAGTGACCGCTTCAAAACCTTTTGTCGCGAAGAGTTCTTTGCCAACATCGAGAAGTTGCTCGCGACGCTCAAGGGCTGACATTCGTTTCTTTGAACCTTTAGAAGGCGCAACAGGCTTGGCGCGATGCTTCGTCTGCGGTTTTTGAGGTTCCTCAAATGCTCGAATTTCAGCGTCCACAAGCCCTCCCTAGGCGAAACCCTACTCTCACAAGCGATTGGGTAACCTAAGCCATTCATTTTCCCTGTTGGTGTAGCGGCAGCACAGCGGCCTTTGGAGCCGTTAGGCGAGGTTCGAATCCTCGACGGGGAGCGCAAACCCAGTGACCTAGCCAGAAGATCACGGCCGCTAGGGTTAGTGCGCCCTGTTCGTCACGACCTAGGAGC
>JBDLTY010000108.1:0-8972 GCA_039805585.1 Actinomycetota bacterium
AAAATCAAATGACCACGTGCCACCATCTCGGCCAATCCCAGACTTCTTGGATCCACCAAATGGTGCACGCAAATCTCTAACAAAGAAACAGTTCACCCAGATAGTGCCGGCGACGAGGTTCTTGCAAAACTTTTCCGCGCGGGTTCGATTTCCTGAGACGACAACTGCCGCAAGTCCAAACTCACTGTTATTCGCCATAGCGAGCGCTTCATCGTCCGTCGAAAATGTTTGAAGACACAAAACCGGTCCAAAAATCTCTTCTGTCACAATTTCACTTTGAGGAGCAGGGTCAATAACGAGTGTTGGCTTGAAGTAAAGGCCACCAAGTTCATCGTTTCGTGTGCCACCAAATGCGATATTCGCACCTTCATGCTTAGCACGATTCACAAATCCTTCAATTCGCTCAAGATGTTGCGGATGGATTTGTGGACCGATTTGCGTTTCTTCTAAACGTGGATCGCCTTGGCGAATCTGGCTTGCTTTTTCCTTGAACCTAGCCGCGAATACGTCAGCGATGTTCTTGTGTACTAGGAGTCTGGTACCTGACAAGCACACCTGTCCCGCATTGTCATACTGCTCAATTGCAAGTTCCACTGCTAAATCAATATCGGCATCCTCGAGAACAACAAACGGACTCTTTCCACCAAGTTCAAAACTCACTGGTGTCAGATTGTCACTTGCTGCTTTCATAATGGTTTTTGCTGTTGGCACAGATCCAGTAAATGAGATACGTGAAATATCGGGATGTGCTGTAAGGGCAGCGCCTGCTTCTTTTCCGTATCCGAACACAACGTTGAAAACACCAGCAGGGATTCCTGCTTTGATTGTGAGGTCTGCAAACACACTTGCAGTTAATGGCGTCCACTCTGCAGGTTTCAAAACAACGGTGTCACCTGCAGCAAGGGCTGGACCAATTTTCCACGTCGCGAGCATCAGTGGTGCATTCCAAGGAGTGATGAGGGCTGCAACACCAACTGGATCCCAACTCACATTGTTCATATGCCCACGAGTTTCAAATGCTTCGTGCTTTAAATCGTTCAGTGCCCAATTGGCAAAGAACCGAATGTTTAATGCAGCGCGAGGCATCACGCCGCGTCGATGGGAGCGAAGTAGTGCGCCGTTATCAAGTGTTTCTATCTGTGCAAGTGCCTCGGTGTTTTCTTCAATCAAGTCAGCAAGTTTTAATAGGAGTTCACCGCGACCATGAGCCCCTAGATCTCGCCAGGCTGGGAATGCATTCTTTGCGGCGATAACCGCTTGATTGATTTCTTTTTCTCTACCACGAGCGATGTGGCCAAGTGATGCACCATCAATCGGAGAAAAATTCTCATAGGTTTCATCGCTTGCAACGCGAGCGCCGCCGATGAAATGTCGAGTATCAACCCTGATGCCAGCGATTTCGATGTGATTCACCTGAGGTCTCCTTGAAATCGTTTGGATGCTAACGATATGCCCATAGACTAGGACATGAACCGCCAAAACGGGATGGGACAAAATGGGAAATTTGACTCGGCCACGAATCGCCCTCTTGGGGCGTTTTGCTGAGCACACCTCTGCGACCCGGTTTTCAGCCATTGTTACTGCTGAGAAACTCGCAGCAATGGTCTGGGACTTAGGTGGAGAGCCGTTAACACTCTACCCCGTCAAGGGAAGCGATTTGAGCGTCAGACTCAAAGGCTTTTCAGGAGTCTTGATGCCTGGAGGTGGGGATGTGAACCCTGCTGCCTATGGTGAGATGCCAAGTTCTGAACATCTCTACGGCATTAACGACCTTCAAGACGCGGCAGATTTCGAACTCTTTCGGTTTGCACTTGAACAAAAGATGCCAGTTCTCACAATCTGCAGAGGAACCCAACTTGCGAATGTGGCGCTTGGCGGTTCACTTGTTCAACACATGAACACTCCCCACATCAACCGGCTTTCAGTCATTGAGTTTGAAACACTTGATCCTGCACTTGGATTATCAGCTTCAAAACTTCAAACATTTTGTTATCACCATCAGGCAATAGATACCTTAGGTAAAGACATTCAAGTTCTTGCTCGTGGTGCCGAAGGACATGTTGAGGCTGTGAAGTATTCAGTGAAACATTGGGCGTATGGACTTCAGTGGCATCCAGAGGATAACTACACTGAAGAAAAACAACAAGCCGAACTTGTTACATCATTTATTAATGCTGCTCGTGAATTTGGCACGCTCTAAATCAAGACTGCTGCGTTATTTCAGTAATTTTCCGAAGCGATGTTGCTGTTGATTTGATTTCAGACTTTGCTAAAACACTTGTAATAGTGCTTTCTTCTTGATTGAACTCTGGGAACAATTCTTTCATGAGCTTCTCACCCGATTTCGTGAGCGTTACCAGCACCAGTCGTTGATCTGTCTTACTTTGTTTCCTAATAACTAATTTTCGAGCTTCAAGTGTTTTCAAAACACCAGTAATGGATGCCTTTGACGTTCCAACTTCGGCAGCGATTTGACGTGTTTCAATTGGTTGCCATATCCAAACCACCCACAGCACAACAAATCCTGTCCAGGAAAGATCGTGTGGAGCAAGCACTGTTCTTTCAAGGTGATTCTTCACTGCATTTGCTGCTCGAAAGAGATTAGAAACCACCGCCATTGAATCAAAGTCAATAGGTAAGTTTTTGAGAAGAACTGAAACCTGCCGTTCAGTTTCGCTGAGTGTGTGAATACCTGCCATGCCCATAATCCTACGGTGTATTGATGGGTAAAGATTGATATTGAAAGATGCTTGACTTTAGAAGTGCTTCAGTATTAGATTGTTTGAGTCCTAACGATTGGTGTCACAATGGCTGAAAGTTCAATTAATCTCACCGACCTCGGCCTCTTTGAAGCAGGTCCTCCTTGGTCAACATTCAAAACGCTTCGTGAGAATGAACCTGTTCATTTCAGCGAAGAAGCCGCACCAAATAGTGGCTTTTGGTCAATGACTCGCTACCACGATATCGTGGGAGTTCTTCGAGATCCAGAGACATTCACAAGTGAACGATTCACCAATCTCGAAGAAGTTGATGCTGAACAAGAGGAAGCTCGGCGTTCACTTCTTGAAACTGATGGCAGTCGACATAGGGCACTGAGACGATTACTCCAAGGTCAGTTCACACCGGGTGCTGTTGCCCAATATGAAACATTTCTTCGAGGGCTTACCGCAACAACTCTCGATAATGCATTTAGCAAGGGCACCTTTGACTTTGTCAAAGAAGTCGCCGCAGACTTTCCAATCAACGTCCTTGCACGATTACTTGATGTTCCCGATGAAGACACTGGACAGCTCATTGAGTGGGGAAATCGCATGATTGGATTTGACGATCCGGAACATGCAGATATTTTGATTAGTGACCCAGAAAGTGAAAAGTATCGACTAGTTCCATTTCGCTCTCCTGCAGCTCTTGAAGTATTTGAATATGGAGATGCACTTGCCAAAGAACGTCGCGGAAAAAATGGTACGGACTTAGTCTCAGTGTTAATCAATGGTGAGATGAGTGATGGGATTCCTCTCACTGAACGAGACTTTCACACCAACTTCTTGTTACTTGTCGTTGCAGGAAATGAAACCACCCGCCACACCATCAGCCACACTATGCTGAATCTGATCAACCACCCAGACCAGTTAGCTCGACTTCAAGAAGATCCAGAATTGATTCCATGGGCAGTTGAAGAATTCTTGCGCTTTGCAAGTCCTGTCTATCATTTCCGTCGCACAACAACCAAAGATATTGAAGTTCACGGCAAGAAAATCTCTGCTGGCAGCAAAGTTGTTACCTGGTTTGCTTCAGGAAATCGCGATGTTGCTGTGTTTGATAATCCAGACACATTCGATGTGACCCGCAATCCAAACGAACACATGACGTTCGGTCGCGGTGGACCACATATGTGTTTGGGGAATGCGCTTGCTCGAATTGAGCTTCGAATCATGTTCGAGGATTTGATTTCACGAATTGATTCAATGGAACTTGTTGGTGAAGTCGATCATCTTCGATCGAACTTCGTCAACGGTATCAAGCGCATGCCCGTGAAAGTGCACTTGCGTTAAATAAGTCCAGCCACTTTTGAAAGAAAACCATCAACCAGTGCATAAGTGCGCTCGCGTGCAACCTTCGAATAGGCACGTGTTTGAGCGAGCATCACCTCTGGATCTTGGCCATCTTTGATTATTTCTTTATCGCCACCCCACGCAATCCATTGAGCAAGTGAGACTTCATCTATTTCAGGATGAAACTGAAGTCCAAGCGTTTTGTTGATGGTGTAAGCCTGTGAAGCAACAGGGTTGCGTGCTATTTCACGTGCGCCTGGTGGCACGACCCATTTGTCATAGTGAAATTGAAACCACGGTCCATCTGACACAATCTCTGGTTCGTCACTGAAAATTGATGTCCAACCAATTTCACACTTTGGTCCAGGTGCAACCGATCCTCCCATTGCACGAGCAATAAGTTGACCTCCGAAACAAATCCCAAGTACTGGTTTTCCATTTGTCACTTGCTCGCGAAACAATTCAAGTTCTGGCTGTAACCAATTGCCAATGCAGCCATCATCCCACGCTCCCCACGGCGCACCAAGTGGAATGAGGAGGTCGTATTCATCGGGATTCGGGAAATCGAAATGAACATTTGGTTGTTTGAAATTGGGTTCTGTAACCACTACAACTTCGTCATACGTAAAGCCGTGATGCACAAGACGCTCAGCGACAGGACCTGGGGGTGAAACGTGGTCATGCTCAATGAATAACGCTCGCATTTTGCCTCATTTCACTAACTTTTTTCACCAAAGTCTTGTCAAGCCTACCCTAGATTAGCCTAAGATTGTTTGCGTCCAAATGACTTTACATGCCCTAAGGAGCAGCAGTGGGACATTCACTTCAAGACCTTAAAGAGAAGCTTCAAAAAGATGGAATTGACATACTTCGATTGATGTATGCCGATGTGCTTGGTATGACTCGATCAAAAGATATTTTGGTGTCCCAGTTAGAAAAAGGTGCACACAATGGTCCAACGTTTTGCCAAGGAGTGTGGGTAACAACAAACCGAGGTGGTGTGCTGGATGCTGGAAACATTGCATCCGATGGTTTGCAAGACTTCATCACCAAACTTGATCCAAACTCAATCAAGTACGTTCCATGGGAACCAGGTGTTGCATATGCAGTGGTTGATGCATTCAATCCTGATAAGAGTGAGAATTACTTCGCTCCACGAGCAGTTCTACGTAAAGTCATGGAAGGTTATGCAAAGCACGGTTTAACCCCAGTCGTTGGTCCTGAGCTTGAGTTTTACATTGCTGATTACAAAGATGGTGAATTTTCACGCGGGCATGAAAAAGTTGGCTTTGTTTACACAACAGGTGCCATGGTTGATGGAGATGGACTCTTTCTAGATTTACTGCGTGCTGTTGATGGCATGGACATCGGTGCCTTTGCAGGTAATCATGAATTCTCACCAAGCCAATACGAAATCAATCTTTGGCATAGTGAAGCACTTGATGCAGCCGACCGAACATTTCTTTTCAAAGCAGGTGTGAAAGATTTTGTGTATCGCAATGGAAAGATTGCAACCTTTATGGGTAAACCTTGGAGTGATGAAGGTGGAAGTGGTTTTCATCTGCATTTCTCGGTGGTTGACAAAAAAGGTGAGAATCAAATGCACGATGGCAAAGATGGTCTATCCGATGTTGCCAAATACATGATTGCAGGTGTTTTGAAGAATGCCACTGCACTGACTGCGTTCACAAATCCAACAGTAAACGCGTTCAAACGACTAGGACCTGACACGCTTGCGCCATACCGTGCGAACTGGGGATATGACAACCGTAGTTGTATGTTGCGTATTCCTCCTGAGCGTGGTTCTGGCACACGCCTTGAGATCCGTGTTGGTGATGGTGCTGCTAATCCGTACCTCTTGATTGCTGCAGTACTGGCAGCAGGTCTTGATGGAATCAATCAGAAGATGGCCTGCCCTGATGAAGTAACTGGCTATGCCTATGAAAATGATTCTGCTGAGGTGCTACCGCTTGATTTTGAAACTGCGCTGAATGCACTTGAGGCCAACAAAGCCATGACGGATCAACTATCAGCCCAAATTGTTGAAACCTTTTTAGTGCTCAAGCGTGATGAAATTGAACGGTATAAAGCGGATGTTCAAGATGCCACAACGCGTGATGTCACCAAGTGGGAACAAGACGAATATTTACTTCGCTACTAAATTGATGGGTTTGATTTGTCGGCAACGAGTTTGCCGCCATTGAACGTCACACCAACTTCACGGTAGTAACCACCAATGATTTCTTTGATTGGCAAGATTGAGGCAAGTTCATCCCAAGGTGAATCAAAAATCTCAAGGGTTGCTTCACCTTTCCATGGTGTTCCAAGGTCAGCATCGACACCACTCATGGTGATGAGTTGATCAAGTGAATTTCCCAGTCCTGGTGTGATTGAGGGAACAAAGCGGCTATGCAACATAGGGTGAGCATTAACGAAGCCGTTTGTTTCACTTGGTTCTTTCAGAGTAACAACTGCGCTCGCTAAGCGATGATCATATGCGGAAATACTTGCACCAAGTTTGGATCCCGCTTCAAGTCGTGCAGTTGCTTTGCCATGATTGAAGATTCGCGTCATTGCAATCGAACCAAGTTTTTTTGGATACCCTTGAAACCATCCACGTGCAATCGCGAAATCTTTCGTCACCCATATCGCAACACAGCGACTATAGGTAATGCCTTCATACTGACATCGAATAACTGCAAACGTTTCTAGATACTGACTGCGAATCGGATCGAGTAACTCTGCTCCACCTTCAGAGCAACTCTGCCAATCAGCCCAGATAAGTGCAACTGCACTAGGATCTTCATCTGCTAGTTCCAACTCTTTTGGTAAGAGTGCTCGGACATTCTTTGGATCAGTTTGATACTCAACTGTCAGGAGGTTACCGGAGTAGAACCACGGCATATTAGGGATAAGTGCGCTTTTGCCTGTAGGTGTTTGAGGTGGATAGAAGCCATGTAATTCACTCATCAGAATTGCCTTTCACCTTGATAACGTAGCGATAACACTCTGCGACACATTCAATGTTACTGCTCAGTTTCCTTGACATTTGTGCACAACGGTAGAACCCTACTCCAAAGTCGTTTGAGTTCAAACGATTGTTCTTGTGCAGTTAGGAGAGGAAATGTCGCAAGAAAGCACCTCCCTGAAAAAAGGGAGATTAGGCGTCTTCGGAATCGTATTTTTCGTGGTCGCCGCTTCTGCACCACTTGTTGGAATGACAGGTGCAGTACCAGTTGCAATGTTGCTCGGTAACGGTGCTGCCACCCCTGGTGCGTACTTAGCCGTCGGTATTACCCTGTTGATTTTCTCAGTGGGTTATGCGGCGATGAGCAACCACGTCACCAATGCTGGTGCATTTTTCGCATATGTTGGTAAAGGTCTCGGGGTAAAGGCCGGTGTAGCTTCGGCTTATGCATCACTCGTTGGTTACATCACAATTCAATTAGCAATCTACGGATTCTTCGGTGCCGTCATGGCTGGCCAAATGGAAGCAAAGTTCGGCATCAAACTTGAATGGTACATCTGGGTATTCATTGCACTTCTACTTGTCACAGTACTTTCAATCCTCAGTGTTGATGTTGGAGCGAAGATTCTGGGTGGACTTTTAATCCTAGAACTTCTTTCACTACTCATCACCGCCTTTGCCATCCTTTTCAAGGGCGGACCAGAACCGATGGATATCGCGGCGTCATTTAATCCCGCTGATGTCTTTGTTGGAGGACTTACTGGCACTGCAGGTATCGCACTCGCATTTGCTTTTGCATCCTTTATCGGTTTTGAGGCAACTGCAATTTATGGTGAGGAAGCGCGCGATCCAAAGCGCGATGTTCCAAAGGCGACATACCTTGCAATCGGAACTATCTCAGTGATTTTTGCGATCACAACGTTTGCCATGGTTGTCGGCATGGGTAAGACATCGATCATTGACCAAATTCTCGCTCGTAGTGGTGAGTTGGCTGATCCTGCAGGCGTATTGTTCAGTTTATCTGGTGAATATGTTGGCACCTGGATTGTTGATCTCATGACAATTCTTGTCGTCACTTCACTCTTTGCAGGTCTCTTGGCATTCCAAAACGCGGCCTCGCGCTACTTCTTTGCGATGGCACGCGGTGGAGTTATGCCAGGTGTCTTGAGTAAAACTAACAATGCAGGTGCACCACAGAATGCCTCAATTGTCACATCTGCGCTTGCAATTATTGTGGTTGTGATTTTTGTGGTCCAAGCCTGGGATCCATTCGTCAATCTCTTTAGTTGGATGAGCGGTATTGCGGTGATTGCAATTGGTGCGATTGAAATATTGGTATCAATTGCAGTAATCCGATACTTCAATTCGAATTCAGGTGGCTCACTCTGGGCAACGAAGATTGCACCGATTGTTTCAGTCGTTCTACTCTCAGGTGGTCTGTATCTTTTGATGAGTCGATTCAATCTTCTTGCAGGAACTGTTGCTGACGGTGTGGACCCATCACTTCCTGAAAGTGCATGGGCGCTTTCAAGTCTTGGGTGGTTCCTTATCCTCTCACCATTCATTGCGATGTTGATTGGCTATATCGTTGCAACCGGATCTTCAAAAAAGAATGATGCGTTAGTGCGCGACTTTTCATAACTGGGTGAATAATTGGGGTCTACCTTTATTGGTAGACCCCAATTTTTATTGAAGGGAACACTGTGAGACAACGACTGTGGCTCGTACTTGGAATTTCTGGACTCTTGCTCTCAGCCTGCAGTCAAGTACAAGAAGTTATAGATACTGGCAATCAAGTGATTGATACTGCTCAAGGACTTGGAAATGTTTGCCAAATTGCAGAGCCAATCTGGACTCAAGATCTGAGTCCCAAACAAGCGACAGGGGTTTTGAAATCAGCTGTGACTGAACTTGAAACACTTCTGAAAAATAACTCAAATCTTGTCCCAGAT
>JBDLTY010000109.1:0-4176 GCA_039805585.1 Actinomycetota bacterium
TTCAACTAATCTCCAAATGGACACGCTGGTGGAGGTGCCGAGAATTGAACTCGGGTCCGATGACATAGATCAGGGTCTTCTCCGGGTGCAGCCTCTGTGACGTGTGCTCAGCTATCCCATTCCTTGAGGCCCAAGGGATACACAGCCAAAGTCACTGTTTGGTTTTCCGCCTAGCCCCGTGACCGGGCTACTTGGTGAGCTGTCTAGCGACGGAAGAATCCAGCGCGACAGCGTCGCTGGGCTTCCGGACTTTTAAAGGCTCTGCTTATGCAGCAAGAGCGAAGTCAGTGCGTTTTGATTCGGCACTTATATTTTCTGTGGGTGGATTTACGAGATCACCACAGGTACTCGACCCGCTTCTCCCGTCTCGACGATCACCGTCGAAACCTGTCACCCCCTGATGACGCTATTGAGTTATGAGGTAATGCTAATCGCACTATCTGCTATGTGAAAACGTGAGCGATGCGGGGATTATTCCCGCATACCCTTACGAAGTCGACCTTCGGATCGAGCCATTTCCCGCTTGGCATCTTTTTCGGCGATTGCGTGTCGCTTATCTTGGGCTCGTCGTCCTTTGGCTAGACCAATTTCGACTTTTACTTTGCCATCCTTGAAGTAGAGTGAGAGTGGAATCAAGGTATAGCCCTTTCGGGAAACAGCGATACCTATCTTGCGAATTTCTTCCTGATGCAAGAGGAGTTTTCTCTTGCGTTTTGGCTCATGGTTAGTCCATGTGCCCAGTTCATATTCCGGGATATAGACGTTGTGTAACCAGATTTCGTTATTTTCAACCATGGCAAAGCCGTCAGTGAGCGTCGCTCGCCCAAGTCGTAATGACTTGACTTCGGTGCCAACGAGAACCACTCCCGCTTCATATACTTCATCAATACTGAAGTCATGACGAGCTTTTCTGTTCTGGGCAACGATTTGTCGTCCGGTTTCTTTAGCCATAATGGACTGAGAGTAGTGCAGAGAGCAGCAGGTTTAACAAACCTTGCGCATTGGCCTTCCGTACCAGCCCATTGGATCCCAAGTCTGACCATTCAAACGAATTTCTAAGTGAAGGTGTGGACCTGTTGACCAACCTGTGGTTCCAACAAATGCCACCGTTTCACCTTTCACCATTCGATCGTTCTTATTCGCGTTGTAGCGGGAAACGTGGGCATAGAAACTCACCATTCCTTTGCCATGGGAAACCATGATGTAGTTGCCATATCCGGTAGCAACACCACGACCCACGACGATGCCTGAGTCAACTACACGGATAGGTCGACCAGTTGGTGCGCCAATATCGGTACCAGCATGGCAACGACGGTACTTAAATATTGGGTGAATACGCCAACCGGCATGCGATGTAATCGGCGCGCCCTTCACTGGCCATATCAACTTACCCGTTGCATTGGCATCGTTACCAACATTCGAGTTTTTGTCCGCTAGGTCGCGAATACGTTGTTGCTCTCGCTTGAGTTTGTCATATCGACGCTTGGTTTCGGCTTGAAACTTTCGTGCTTCTTTGAGGACTGCTTCGCGAGCCTTCACAAGCCGATTAACTTCTTTCTGTGCTGCCTCTGCCTTTGCAGTGGCTTCGGCAGCTGTGAGTACTTTCTCTTCAGCAATCTTTTTCTTTACCTCTTGATTAGCCTCGAGTGCTCGAAGTTCGGCAGTCAACTGCGTGAGATCTTCACGAGTTTTCATGAGTGATGCAATCTCAGCGTTCTTATCACGATACCAGGATTGAATAGATGCAATTCGCGAAGTGAAGTCTGAAGGTGAATCTGAACCAATAATGAGTGCTAGTTCAGACATAGGACCTTGTCGATACATAGCCTTGATCAAGAGGGTCACTTTGTTTTCTTCCGAATTCAGTGTCACTTGAGTCAATTGAAGTTTGTTTTGCGCCCGCTGCGTCGCATTCGTTGCAGCAATGAGTTCATTTTGGGCTACTTGATCTTCGTTTTTCGCTCGGGCAAGTGCTGCCTTTGCGCTACTGAGGTCAGCTTCAGCACGCTTGAGTTTGTTTGCGACAATGTTGTAATCACGTAAGGCTTTTGCAACTTGCGCATTCGCCTGATCGACCGCGTCACCCGCATCTTCTAACTTCTCTTTGATGCTCTTATTTGGTGTACCGGCGGTTGCTGGGTACAGCGTTCCACCGATAACCCCAAGCAATGCCAAGACAATGATTACTCGTCGCATCATCACACCTTTAAGTACCTTTGGAGTGTTAGTCCCGCCGCTACAACTGCAAGACCCAATCCTGCCAGCATCATCCACGGAATAACGGAAAGTACCGCATCCCATCCAATAAATGTTGTGAATGTAAACGTCGTAGCAAGGTTCTGGTCAATCAGATAAATCTTGCCTAGTACCAGTGAAAGCGTTGCAAACGAAATACCAAAAAGAGCAGCGACTGCTGCTTCTAAGATAAATGGGAGTTGGATGGAGAAGTTGCTTGCTCCGACAAGTCGCATAATTGAAGTTTCTCGCCTTCGTGAAAACGCTGCAACTCGCATCGTGTTAGAGATGAGCAAGGCGGTCACTATGAGCATAACTGCTGCGATAGCTAACGCCAGAGTTTGAAGACCTGAAAGTGCCCTAAACAATCGATCAAGGGCCTGCCTTTGGTCGACGACATCTTCAACGCCTGGCCTACCTGCAAAGGCGGCAGCAATAACCGCATATTGAGTCGGGTCTGTCAGCTTTACACGAAATGACTCGGGCATCTGGTCAATCGTGGCAGTTTCGGCAAGCGGTGAATTCTTAAATTGCTCTTTGAATCGGCTCAATGCTTCGGCTTGGCTTTCAAAATAAATCGTTTCAACGAGAGGCTTTAAGGCCTCAAGGTCAGCGTTGATTTGAGTTTTTTCCTCTTCGCTGATTTCTCCACCTGCACAGGTTGGCGAATCACTGATATCACCACAGAGAAAGATCGAAACCTCAACTTTGTCGTACCAGAAATCCTTCATTTCTTGAACTTGTGCGCGAACCAAGAGACTTGAGCCAAAAAGAGTTAGTGAAACCGCAACGGTAATCATCACGGCAAGTGAAAGTGTGATGTTTCTACGAAGTCCAGTCGTAACTTCTCGTAGCAAATACCGAACACGCATCAGGCACCCATTCCATAGACGCCTCGAGATTGATCGCGGACAACTTTTCCACCATCAATTTCAATAACTCGTTTACGCATTTGATCAACGATTGCAACATCGTGAGTCGCCATAACAACTGTCGTGCCGATTTTGTTGATGCGATCAAGGAGTTTCATAATGCCAATTGAGGTTTCAGGGTCTAGATTTCCGGTTGGCTCATCGGCAATCAACACTGCAGGTTTATTCACAAATGCGCGAGCGATGGCAACACGTTGTTGTTCACCACCGGAAATTTCATTCGGATAACGATCTTCTTTACCCTCAAGACCTACAAGTTCCAAAACATTGGGAATAATGCTTGCGATTTCTTTTTCAGATGTACCGATAACTTCGAGCGCGAAGGCAACATTGCCTGCGACTGTTCTGTTAGGTAGAAGTCGAAAATCTTGAAACACGCAGCCGATTTGTCGGCGAAGCGCTGGAACTTTCCAGCCTGACAAACGAGTGAGATCCTTGCCGCCTACCCACACTGTTCCACTCGATGGCTTTTCCTCGCGAAGCACAAGACGCAGGAATGTGGATTTACCTGAGCCAGATGCGCCGACTAAGAAGACGAATTCTCCTTTTTCAATGTCAACGCTGACATCATCAAGGGCTGGCCTTAAAGCGCCCTTGTACATCTTGGATACTGTTTCAAAGCGAATCAATGTCTCACCTATGGCTCGGGGAAGAAGGTGAGTTTAGGGTTCAAGGTAGCGCTTGGGCTGTTTAGAACACACCCAAAAGTATGACAAATGCCACATTCCTGACAGGATTATGACCGTTTGCGCCAGCGAATTCCAGCCTCAATGAAGTCATCGATTTCTCCATCGAGGACAGCACTGGTATTGCCTGTCTCGAAATCCGTGCGAGCGTCTTTAACCATCTGATAGGGGTGAAGGACATAGTTACGAATCTGAGCCCCCCAAGACCCAGCACTCTCCCCTTTGAGTGCATCAATTTTTGCTTGATCTTCAAGGCGTTTTCGCTCCAGCAATTTTGCCTGCAAAATTGCAAGTGCTGTTGCTTTGTTCTGTAACTGTGATCG
>JBDLTY010000110.1:0-3528 GCA_039805585.1 Actinomycetota bacterium
CCCTCTTCGGGCTTTCGGCTACCGCCGCTACTACCTCATCGCTCATCGTTGTTGGTATTTCCGCTCTCACTGGTGCAATTATGCGCAGAAACAGCGGAATAAATATCAAGCTTGGTATTCAGTTCTCACTGATTGGAATGCTTGGTACATTTCTTGGCACCTACTTGGTCAAACTCTTCCCAGACTCAGCAATCTATCTACTCTTTGCAGGCTTGATGGTTGTGAGCGCAGTCACCACGTGGAGAAAGAAGCCAGCAAGCGAATCTGATGCCACAAAGCATCATCCATTTGTGATATTTCTTGTGGCATCAGGGGTTGGTGTTCTCACAGGACTACTTGGTATTGGCGGCGGTTTTCTAATTGTCCCTGCCCTCATTCTCTTTTTGAAAGTACCAGCAACCATTGCTGTTGGTACCTCACTTATTGCAATCACTACAAACACACTGCTTGCTTTATTGATGCGCTTTGACCATTGGGATGAAATTCCACTTCAAGAAACCTTGACAGTTGCACTCGGTGGAGCAGTCATGGCAATTGTGATTACACCGTTTGCAAAAAAGTTACCAGCAGTAGTCGTGCAAAAATCATTCGCCGTACTACTACTGGTACTCAGTTCATACCTTGTGTGGCAAGCCCTCAGTTAATCCAAGAGGAAGTTTTCAAACTGCCAAGGATCATCGGACTTTTCAACACCATCCCACTTTCCAAAAAGATTGCTGTCATTCTTCAGCGGTGTCCAGTCAACGCTCGCTGAGTAAATCGTTCCCAAATATGGATACGACAGATCAAGAATCGTTCTCCATGGTAAATCATCAGGAACACAAAGACCTTGCTTCGGATTATCAATCATCCATTGAACTGCTGCCATAACGGAAACCGCTACTTGCAAGGTCGTTGCACTTTGATGAGCGACAAGTTCTCGAGCTTCATGAATTGAGAGCAATGAACCAACCCACCACGCGTTCAGGGGATGGCCCATGATGAGTACGCCTAGTCGATCTTCGCCATCAATAATTTCATCATTCATGATTCGCTCACGGGTAGGAAATTCCCAACTATTTGCCTGTAATTCCCTGAGTGAGGCAATAGCAGCATCACTCGGGCAATAGGCATAATGAACTGTTGGCCGGTAAATCTCTTTGCCGGAGTCATCTTTCACTGTGAGGTGCTTCGTAATGGTGTAAGCCTCGCCATGTCGAACGACCATGCCATTGATTTCATAATTCGGTACCCACGATTTCACCCACGTGGTCGCGCCGGGTTGTGCTAAGCAAATTTGTGTCTCGGAAGTTTCATGTCGGTACCCACGCGCTGGCATCTTCTTTTCATGTGTTCCCCAGCCAAGTTCAGCTGGTGCAATACCCTCTTCATGGAGTCCTGCTACTGACCACGTGTTTACAAATTCGCCCGGAAGTTTTGGCTTATCACTGACTTGAGTATCTCGCTCGGAGATATGAATGACTTTTACTCCAAGGAGGTGCGAAAGTGTTGCGAAATCCTCTGCTGCTTTAGCGTTCTCAATCTTGGTGCGTATTTCCCCATCAAAAAGATTTTGAGTAAGGCAAGCATCTGCAATTTCAAGTAATCCTCGTTTGACAAGGTGTGAGACAAGTCCAGGGTTTGCGCCGTGTTCAACAACAGCAGTGGGTCCAACGGTCTTCCACGTTGCTTTCATTGCATCAAGTCGTTGGTGACGCACAAGCAACGTTCTATCACGTGGGTCTCGATTGTCTTGCGAATCATAGGGATCCCACTCTTCTACTGACGTATTCATATAGAGCACATCATTGTCATGACACCATCCGATGATGACATTTGCATCGATATTCCAGGCTAAATCAACGAGGACATCGCCTGCGCTAACAAACTCGGCAAGCTTGGTTGAGAGATTGTCTTGTGTTATCTTGTCGATAACAAAGCGAACACCACTTTGAATTGCTTCACTGAATTTTGATGAAGTGTCTTGAAAATCAAGAATTGTGATTTGGTTTGGATCTGCAACTATGTGCTTAATAAAGAGTGGAACTGAGCATTGGGAGACTGAACCTCCCCCTAAGACAAGGATTTTTCCCTGAAATTTGCCTGCCAACGGACCTCCTAGTGTGATTAAGTACTTCAAGTTTAGAACACTCCACTTTACACTCCCCTCTGGGGAGAGAGGAACCTCATGAAGAAGAAAAATCTGAAAGCTCTTGCCTTGGCTATTTCATTGGCACTTGTACTTACCGCCTGTGATAGTGATAACCGGGCGATTACTTATAAAGCACGAGTTGATCGTGATTACAAGGTTTCAGGTTCAATTAGTTTCATTGCTACGCTTGAAAATACTTCCTATCGAAATAGCATCACGCCAATCGATAGTCCGATTGCAATACATAGTATTAACTACACCTTCAATGCAGGCACTTGCACCCTCAATGATTTCACGGTGACACTTGCGAGTTCACCTGCAACGAAAACGTACTATCCAACGAGTATTGCGCTTGCTGGACTTTCCTTTGCTGGGTTGCAAGGAAAGAACTATTGGCTAGTGAGTTCACTCAACCAAAACTGGGCAGGCACAACCTTCAATCTTGGCAATGTTTCGACTGCAAACATTGGTATTCCATGTGCTAGCCCTGGTGCCTATACGGCATCTTCTGGAACATTTGCTCGTAGTATTACCAGTAGCATCTATGGTGCTGGCCGCTGGACAGATGTTGGAAAAGCAATGTTCGCATCAAACATTCATCCAGATGACCGAGGATACCTTTGGGCGATTTTGGCAAGCAAGGATAATTTTCAAAATTCCGAAGAGCCGGCAGAAATCAAAGCTAATCTTTACAACTTGTTTGGAAACTCTGTATTTAATGACTATCCAGAGTCACCTCGAGCAAAAGGTGAATTCGCTACTGATTTGAGTTCAATCCCTGGCGTGAAAGCCTACAAAGATGCCGACAATCGACATGTGGTCGAGTTCACGTTTAAAGATGTTAACCCTCAAGACATAGACGGTGTTTTATGGCAGGACTCCACTCGAATTTACCCCCAAGGAGACCTCAGCTTCAACCGAGTGTGCTTTATTCACGGATATGGTCGTTTCCTCGAGAAAGAAAATGTTGCCATAACGAACGATCCAATGACGCTTTCACTATCTGCTGCAGAAATTTCTACTGACATCCGTCATCAGTACGGAGTTGATGGAATCATCGTCTATGGACTAGGCACAGTCAACGCAAAAAGTCATACGATGTATTACCGTCTCAAAGGATGGGGAAACCTCATTGATTACACGGGTAAAGGGTTGCTGAATCCACCCGGCAATCAAGTTTGCATGATTCCAGGCGATACCTACAAATACAAAGCGGATAGTAAATCTTTGACTGATGCCCATAAAGCAAAAATCAAAAAGAATCTTGCTCGGTATAAAGGTGACAAAGACCTAACCCTCTCATATCTCGTTGATGATGCCTTGCGTACTACCATGACGATAAGTGAATTCAATGACTATAAGAAGTTCCTACTTAAGCGTGCGCGAGCAATGAAGAA
>JBDLTY010000111.1:0-6857 GCA_039805585.1 Actinomycetota bacterium
GAAGATCAGGCAGGTTATGCTGCTGGTTACCTCGCAGGCTTGATGACTGAAACCAACAAGTTGGGTCAGGTATTGGGTCTTGAGATTCCACCAGTTCAGAAGTTCGCTCTTGGTTTCGAAGCAGGCGCTAAGGCTGCTAACGATGCTGTAAGCGTTACAACTGTTTACCATCCACCAGCAGACAATGGCTTCAACGATCCTGAATGGGGTGCCGCAGAAGCTGCGAAGCAACTCGCACAGGGTGCTGACGTTATTTTCGGCGCTGGCGGTAACACTGGTAATGGTGCTTTGCTTGAAATCGCAAAGACCGAAGGTGCAGGCGAGAGCCTCTTCTGCATCGGTGTTGACACCGATCAGTGGAACACCCTTCCACAAGCACAGCCATGCTTGATTACCTCAGCAATGAAGCTCATCACTGATGGAACAAAGGAACTCGTTCTTGCAGTAAATGATGGTTCAGTTGTTGGCGGTAACTTCGTTGGTAAGACCGGTCTTGCTGACTTCCACGACTTCTCAACCGTGATTCCTGAAGATGTTCAGGCACGAGTTGCTGACGTTGTTGCAGGTCTTGCAGACGGCTCCATCGAGACTGGCGTAACCCTTTAATTAGGTGAATACGTTGAGAGCGGGGCGCGTATGCGCCCCGCTCTCACCACACTTACGGGAGTTTGAATGAGTGAGCAGATACAAACCCGATCACCACTTGGTCGAATCTGGGATATTGCTGTTCGCTATCAAGCAATCGTTGTTCCCGTTGTCGCACTAACGCTTGCATTCACCATCGGTGGTGTATTGATTGCATTGCAAGGTGTAAATCCACTCATTGCATATGAATCTCTATTTAGAGCGGCGCTCTTTTCAGGCGATGGATTACTCAGAACCCTTCAAAAAGCGACGCCTCTGATTCTCACAGGTATGGCTGTCTCCATCGCACTTCGCTTAGGACTTTTCAATATCGGCGCGCAAGGTCAATTAATTTTCGGTGCACTTGCCTCTGCCTATTTCGGGTATTCACTAGCCGGTGCTCCAACCATCGTAATTCTGCCAACGGCAATTGCTGCAGGTATCTTGGCAGGTGCAATGTGGGCATCAATCGCAGGTTTACTCAAAGCATATCGTGGAGTTCATGAAGTTATCTCAACAATTATGTTGAACTCCATTGCATATGGCCTGATTGAATTTCTTATCTCTGGCCCATTACAAGAACCAGATCAAGTACTGCTTCGAACTCCCGCAGTTGCTGACAATGCGCGACTTGGCAATATTGGATCAGTTCCAGTCGCATTCATCGGAGCAGTGCTCCTCGCATTTCTCGTGGCTTGGATGCTCAATCGCACTACGACAGGTTTTCAATTCAATACAGTGGGTAAAAACAAATTTGCAGCCTTGTATTCAGGCATGAAGATTTCAAGACTCACAGTGCTTGCAATGGTGTTCTCAGGTGGCCTAGCAGGACTTGGTGGGGCAATTGAAACGCTCGGCATTGTGCATCGCTACGAGTCGGGCTTCAACGTGGGTCTTGGCTTTGATGGCATCACCATTGCCCTTCTTGCCAGAGCAAATCCACTTGCAACAATTCCCGCTGCATTACTTGTAGCAATGTTGCGCGCAGGATCAGCGACACTGCAATTTGATACTGGTATCAAACCTGAAGTCGTCGACCTACTCTTAGCAATCACATTGCTTTTGGTCTCGATTCCAGTGCTTGCCAATATTTTGTTTAGAGATCGCGCCCAAAAACAAGAGAACGTCACAAGTGGGTGGGGTTCATAATGGTAAACACACTCCTTCGTTACATCTCTAATCACAAACTTTCATTTTTCACCTCAGTCATTGTCATTGTTGGCATGTATTGGTTTTATTTTGTTGATGCCATTCGAGCAGAGTCCATGCTTGGTTTCGCCTGGCGGTATTCCATCCCACTAGTACTCGCTGCAATGGTTGGAATCATCGGTGAGCGAAGTGGTGTCGTCAACATCGGCATTGAAGGCCAGATGCTCACAAGTGCATTTATTGGTTTCTTTGGTGCCGCCTACACAGGCTCTCTCATCATGGGTATGTTTTTAGGTGTCGGCACTGGTGTTGTCATGGGCGCCTTCCTTGCTTGGACCACAGTGAAATGGCAGATGGATCAGATCATTGCCGGCGTGGTGCTCAACATTGTCGCCGCCGGTATCACATCTTTTTATTACACCCAAGGCCAATTACTGCCCACTTTGATGCCAAAGTGGTCAGTCCCGATATTGAGTGACATTCCGTTGATTGGCCCGGTGTTCTTTGAGCGTGGTTTCTTCGGTTTAGCAACCCTTGTCTTTGTTGTACTGCTTCAAATCATGTTGTTTAGAACGCGTTGGGGACTTCGCACGAGAGCTATTGGTGAATATCCAAGTGCCGCCGATACTGCAGGTATTGATGTCATCAAAATGCGAATCGTGAACGTTACCATCGCTGGAGCACTTGCTGGCTGTGCTGGTGCCTACCTATCACTTGAAGCCACAAGTACGTTTGAGCGCGGCTTTACTGCAGGTCGAGGCTTCTTAGCTCTTGCTATTTTGATATTCGGTGCGTGGTATCCAAACCGAGTGATGTTTGCAGCCCTCTTCTTTGGCTTTACTACGGCGCTTGCATCCCAACTGCAGGCCGACAAAGTTGTCGACATTCCACAGCAGTTTGTGAACCTCCTGCCATATGTCATGACTCTGATTGTCCTTGCACTCGCGGTAGGTCGAGTCCGACCACCTGCGGCGGTCGGACAACCCTTTGTGAAGGGAAGTGGCTGATGAATGCGTTGATTGAAGTTAAAGGTGTTTCAAAGTCATTTGGCAAAGTTGAAGCCAACAAAAACTTAAGTATGTATGTGAACCCAGGGGAGATTGTCGCGCTCCTTGGTGAAAATGGTGCAGGCAAAAGCACGCTCGTGAAGCAAATCTTTGGACTCATCACACCGGATGAGGGAACAATTACTGTCAAAGGTGATGCAACACCTATCAAAGACCCTTCAGATGCTATTGAACGTGGAATTGGCATGGTTCATCAGCATTTTCAACTTGTGCCGGTGATGAGTGTTGCTGAAAACATTGTGCTTGGAAATGAGCCAGTCAAGGGACTCAGGCTCAACCTCAACGATGCCCGTACGCTCGTCAAAGAAATCGCCAGCAAAATTGGTATGGATGTTGATCCTGACATTGCGATTGAAGACCTGCCAGTTGGTACTCAACAGCGAGTAGAGATCCTCAAAGCATTATCCCGAAAAGTTGATCTTCTCATTCTTGATGAACCAACAGCCGTACTCACACCACAAGAAACTGATGAACTTCTAGAAGTGATGCGAAGTCTTGCTCGCTCCGGCACTGCAATCGTGTTCATTACACACAAACTCCGTGAAGTACTCGCTGTTGCTGATCGTATCTACGTCTTGCGTGACGGCGAACTTGCAGGGGAGGTGCACGCCAGTGACACAAATGAAGCAGCGCTTGCTCAGCTCATGGTTGGTCGTGAAGTTGTGCTTCGAGTTCACAAAATTCCTGCAGCGCCGAAGTCGGAAGTATTGAATATTTCAGGACTGAGTGTTCTAGACGATAGAAAACTAGTAGCCGTCAATAATCTCAGTTTGAATGTGAAGGCCGGTGAGATTGTTGGTGTTGCTGGCGTTGAGGGAAATGGT
Source organism: Actinomycetota bacterium (assembly GCA_039805585.1). Classification (GTDB taxonomy): domain Bacteria; phylum Actinomycetota; class Actinomycetes; order S36-B12; family UBA5976; genus JAFMIT01. Next base: position 3,665 of record JBDLTY010000111.1, read on the forward strand.
CAGAGGGAACTGGTTGAAGCAATTGCTGGAATGCGAAAGATTGAATCCGGCACAATCATCGCCTTCGGCAAAGAAGACATAACCAAATCAAATCCATTCAAGATTCACGCCCTAGGTATCGGCCATATTCCAGAAGATAGAGAAAAACATGGACTAGTTGCGTCTTACTCGCTTGCTGATAACCTCGTCTTAAACCGATTTAGTGAACCAGAATTCGCATCCCGTGGAGTAAGAAACTTCAAAGCCATCAATGAAAACGCTGATGAACTTATAGAGAAATTTGATATTAGAACATCAAGTAGCAAGGCAAGTGCGGCAAGTTTGTCAGGTGGCAACAAACAGAAAGTCGTTGTTGCCAGAGAACTTTCAGCAGAGCCAGGGCTCTTAATTGCAGCCCAACCCACACGTGGTGTTGATGTTGGCTCTATTGAATTTATTCATAACCAAATCGTTGCGGCCCGTGATTCAGGTGCGGGTGTACTTCTAGTTTCAGCAGAACTTGATGAAGTGTTGTCGTTGGCTGATCGAGTACTTGTAATTCACAAAGGTCAGATTGTCGCTGAAATGCAATCAGAAGGTGCCGATCGAGTTGCTATTGGAAGGTTAATGACCGGAGGTCATTAACTCTTACCGAGTTTCTTCAACGCATCGCCTGTCAGTCGATACACCGTCCACTCATCCATAGGTAATGCATCAATCCCTAGATAGAAGTCGATGGCGGGCTTGTTCCAATCCAAAACCCACCACTCAAGGCGGCCATAATCTCTTTCAACACAAATAGATGCAAGTGTTTTGAGCAGGGCTTTACCTGCTCCTATGCCGCGGTGACTCTCTTTAACGTAGAGATCTTCAAGATAGATACCGTGTTTACCAAGCCAGGTTGAGTAATTCAAAAACCAAAGTGCAAATCCAATGATGGTGCCATCGGAGAGTTCAGCAACATGGGCAAATGCCGAAGGGTGTCCAAGTTTTGACTTATTTCCCGTGAACAAGATTTCCTGTAAATCAGTAGATGATGCAAGAACAGAGTTCGGTGCCTTCTCATAAATTGCTAATTCAATAATGAGTTCATGGATGGCAGAAACATCCTCAGGATTCGCTTCTCGAATGATGAAACTCATAGTTCGCTATTTGCTCGCTGGAGAATACCTTTTGCTTCTTCATCAAGCGTGTAAGCCAGTTTCAAATCAAAACCACCTGGAATTTGGTATTCAATTCGGGTAACAAGGCATTTCTCAACCGTGAAGAAATAGTTGAATTGAGTATCAGGCGAATCCAGCAAACTCGCACGAATTCCATTGCCTTCATATGAGAAGTTAGAGGGATCTGCTACCTCAACATTATCTGCGATTGAAGGGAAGAAGAACTGTGACTTACCGAGCACTTCATCGAGTGAGTCAAACTCATAGTCATAAGAGGCCATTTTGATTTTCTCAGTGGACTTTGGTTCGCTCACAGCAATATAGACATAGATGTCATTCTCATACAGCCGCTCGACTAGAGCATCTTCGTTCCATGCTTCACGAGAGAGTTGTATGACTTCTAGAAGTGCAGAGTGCGCATTAGAAGATTGTTCAGTAAATGAGGGGCAAGCAACCTGTTGTTGCGTGGACTGGGAACTACAAGCTGAGATTAGAAAGAGCGCAACAAAAAATAGTTGTTTGACACGTAGAGTCATGACGGCAGTGTAACTGGAGTCCTAACCCTTCTTGGTCTCCCAAAATATGTTTGCAATTTCATCGATCTTTGCGATGAGGGCATCCGCTTTTTCAACATCGTTGGTGCCTTTGGTTCCAGCGGCACCAGCTAGTTTGGTGGCTTCATTGAAAAGTTCATGAAGCTGCGGATACTTCTCGAAGTGGTTTGGTTTGAAATAGTCCGTCCAGAGTACCCATAGATGCTCTTTGACTAAGTGGCTTCGTTCTTCTTTGATGGCTACGGCACGAGCTTTGAAGTCTGGGTCATTTGATGCGTGGTATTTCTCCATGCAGGCTTTAACTGAAAGAGCCTCAATCTTCGCCTGTGCTGGGTCATAGACACCACAAGGAAGATCACAATGTGCGTGGACTGTCAGGACTTTAAACATTTCATACCTCCAAGAACGTATGGGTGTAAGACTACCCCCGTGAGAGAGAAAAGGCATCGTGGCATCGTCATTTTGAAGGTCGAGGGCACATCAATGCTCCCCACCCTGAAGCCTGGCTCTTTGGTAGTCGCTCGCTGGGGCAAGGAACCAAAACTCGGCGAAGTGGTCATCGCCTCAAATCCTCTCGATGATCGTCTGATTATCAAGAGGCTTGTGAAGATTGAAAAAGACGGATACTGGCTAGAAGGCGATGGAATGCGAAGTTCCACTGCATCCTCAAGTCAGGATTCCTGGGTGTTTGGTGCCGTTACTAGAGAACAGATACTTGGTGTCGTTATTTGGCCAAGAATTGTTCCGAGAGTATTACTCGAAACTAGCTTGCACTACTGCGTGTTGTTCAACATCGTGTCGATGATGTGATCCAACTGCAGGTGATGAAGAGGCGGGTCGAGAAACTCTTACTACATGTCGGCCGAGAACGCTTTCAAGGTGCATCGACATGAACGGCCATGCGCCTTGGTTTTCCGGTTCCTCTTGGACGTAACGAATCTCAGCGTTTGGAGACAAACCTTCGAGGGCTTCAGTCAAGCGCTTCACTGGAAGTGGATAGAGACGCTCTAAGCGAATAATTGCAACATCGTTCGCCCCACGCTTTTCACGTTCTGCTACTAAGTCGTAGTACACCTTGCCTGAGCAGATTAAAACTCGCTTAGCACCTTGCATATTCACCTTTTCATCAGTAATCACCGCACGGAAATGTCCGTTGGTGAATTCTGATGTTGGGCTGGTTGCAAACTTTGCTCGCAGCAATGATTTTGGTGTGAAGATGATCAGTGGGCGAGTAACTGAACTGTGTACTTGCCAACGAAGTAAATGGAAATATGACGCTGCGGTTGACGGCATTGCTACAGTCATGTTGTCTTGAGCGCAGAGTTGTAGGAAGCGTTCTACCCGTGCAGATGAATGATCTGGTCCTTGTCCTTCATATCCATGAGGAAGTAGAAGAGTGAGCGATGCTTTTTGTCCCCACTTCTGCTCACCAGATGAGATGTATTCATCAATAACTGTTTGGGCACCATTGGCAAAGTCGCCAAACTGTCCCTCCCA
>JBDLTY010000112.1:0-3007 GCA_039805585.1 Actinomycetota bacterium
CCCATCGAGATAGCGACCTTGCTTGCTGACAACATTTTTTCGAAAGAGTGCGAAACTCTTCTTCGTTGAAATTACTGATGCGAATTTCTTCATTTCTTCGACAGCTATGGCTTGGGAGGGGTGGGCTACATCAGGAATGTAATTTTCAAAATTCACATCGGAAAATTGTTGGGGTGGAACGAAACCAGCAATAATCTCTTCAACACTTGGCTCAGGTCGACGCTCAAGCAGCGGCTGCAGTCTTTTCACAAGGCGTAACCCTAGACACTCTGCCATTATTTGCAGGTGACAAACCCCACATATGTTGAACAACTAGTTTTTCCAGCACGAGGTTTGCGCCTCGTGATGATTCAATCAGCAGACGGTGCATGGGTTGATCATCAGGGCTCTTCACGTGGCTTAAGTTCACGCTTTGACCTTCAGTGGATGCTATGGAATCGTGCCAATGCAGATGCTCTTCTCGTATCAGCAAAGACCGCTAAGTCAGAGAACTATCGGGTTACGGAGTTCAGATCTGAATATCAAACATTCAGAGCATCGCATAATCTTCCAGAGAAATTAGCCATCGTTACCATCACGAGTCAGCCGAATTTGGCTCTTGAAATGTTGGAACAAGGTTTTCTTGTCATCACATTAGGGAAGTTTGATTTTGAACACGAACAATTAATGCAGGTACATTCGCTGGCACAGGCGATAGCGAAGCTCAATGAACGTGGCTACTTTCGTATTGTCTGTGAAGGTGGCCCTGCGCTTGCCAACTCGCTGTGCGAAGAAAATCTCGTTGATGAATTTGCTCTTACCCAAAGTCCACATCATGCGGCCCAGACGGGCACCTATAAGGCCCTCAATACGTTCCCTTCTTCACACCAAGCGCGAATGAGTTTTGAACACGAAGGCTTTACTTTTTCTATTTACGGAACAATTCCAACCTGGGACGAACAACTTAATTCTCTTGAGTATCAAGTACTTCGACATGCCGCTACTGAACCCGCATATTCAGCAAGCTACGAAACCGTGGCGGCACCTGGGTATTACACATGTCGAGCGTGTGGGAACAAATTATTCGACGCTACGACCCAATTTGATTCTCATTGTGGTTGGCCTGCGTTTTGGAGACCGAGTGAAACGGACAGCGTTCTGCTTGAACTTGACACAAGCTACGGCATGCGGCGTATTGAAGTGAAGTGCAAAGCGTGCTTATCCCATCTAGGGCACGTCTTCGAAGGTGAAGGGTTTGGATATCCCACGGATCAGCGGTATTGCATCAATCGCGTCACACTGATTCGGCATCCTTAGCCAGCGGCAATGGCAACGACTCCACCTAACGCAATGGCCACTCCGTAGTACTGAATACCTTTCAGACGCTCTTGCAGCACAAATCGAGCCAAGAGCACCGTGACCACTGGATAGAGTGATCCAAGCATTCCGACCAGGGACAGATAACCCGTCTGCGCTGCCACAGTGAGTGAAATATTTGCCCCAATATCAAAAACACCAATAACAGCTAGCCACAACCAATCAGTTGGATTTGTACTAGAAAAAGATTTGGCAATCACAACGACGAGCAACAAGATGACAACTGATTGAATTCGCATTCCGATTGCTGTTGTGGTCACACTAAACGCTCCACCTTTTGCAAGAAAAATTAAGCATGATCCAAAGCTCACAGCCGCAAGTGCTGACAACACGATTGGGCGAGCACCCACAGTGCCTGATATTTCAGGGCCACTTGCAAGTGTCACTCCAACGATGGCAACAATAATTCCAATCCATTGCACTTGGCTGGGAGCCTCACCTTGTGAGAAACCGTATGCAACAGGAACGATTGCCCCGAGTGCAGCGATAGGTGAAACGATCCCCATTGGACCTGTGGAAAGTGCCGTGTAGAAAAAAGCAAGACCTAAGAGACCTGTGATTCCTGCTAGTGATGCGTACGGCAGAGCATCGGCCACCCATAACTCTCCCGTTAGCAGCGAATAGATAACAACTGAGAGCAATCCGAAAAACTGACTCACCAAAAGCACAAAACTCACGTTCATTTTTCGCGAGAAAACACCACCGAGGAAGTCTGCAATTCCCCATAAAACGCTCGATAAGCCAGCAAGCAAGAATGTCATGGGACAACTGTAGATGTTGCGCTTCGCGGAGTGCCGAATGCTTCGAATGATGTTTTACTTTTATGATGAGAGCGTGAACGACGTAGTGTGGAATCAATTTCAAGTCAGCCTAAATGACCTCGTAGAGCAAACACGGGTCAGGCCGGAGATTTCACTTGAACTTGCGCCCGCGCCCGCGAAATTAGCAACACATACTGCTGCGCTCCTTGCAGATGTTGATACCTCGTATCCGGTTGGTAATGGACGGCTCGTCATCCTCTATGAGCCTGAGTATCAAATCGCCTGGGAAGGTCATATTCGATTTGTTTCTTACATCAATGCGCAGCTCGAACCAGAATTGATAACCGATTCACTTCTACTTGAAGTTGGTTGGTCCTGGATCAAGGACGCTCTATCGAACGTTGAGTATTTGGCATTGAGTGGAACCATATCAAGAAATGACTCCCAATCGTTCGGAGATATTTCTGCGCGGCTTCCTGAGGGCTCAATTGAAATGCGTGCCTCGTGGACAATCTCACAGGCAGATGAGTTCCCAGCGCATCTTTCGGCTTGGCTAGAAATGCTACAAAGCGCATGCGGTTTAGAACCATTACCAGAAGGTGTCACTCACATTTCTTCGAATCGAAACAAGTAGCACATGAAAGACGTTTGTGTCGGCAGAAACCTTTAAATTCATTGAGTCACAATCGTCTCTCGATACCTGGTTCAGGAGCATTGCAACTGCTCAACCGGTGGTCGCAATTGATGCCGAACGCGCAAGTAGCTTTCGATACACATCGCGTGCATATTTACTGCAGTTGAAAGTCGAAAATTCCCCTACGGCAGTCATCGACCCACTCGCTGTAACGTCGTTCAAAACGGTAAGTGATTGGGTTAATCAGTCTGTTGTT
>JBDLTY010000113.1:0-3072 GCA_039805585.1 Actinomycetota bacterium
CGATGCCGTAAACCATTCGAGCAAGTAATTAATGACGCTGGCATTGATGTTGCAAAGATTGATCACGTTGTTCTTGTTGGTGGTTCAACTCGAATGCCAATGATCGTTGAATTGGTGAAGAAACTCACTAATGGTCGTGAGCCAAATAAAGGCGTGAACCCTGACGAAGTTGTGGCAGTTGGTGCTGCTCTTCAGGCAGGTGTCTTGAAAGGTGAAGTGAAAGATGTTTTGCTTCTGGATGTCACACCACTGACTCTGGGTATTGAAACCAAAGGTGGAATCATGGCGAAAATCATTGAACGAAACACCACAATTCCAACCAAGCGATCCCAAGTCTTCTCAACTGCAGATGACAATCAACCATCTGTGAGCATTCAAGTGTTCCAGGGTGAGCGAGAGATGACGCAATACAACAAGAAGCTTGGAACCTTTGAACTTGTTGGCCTGCCACCAGCACCACGAGGCGTTCCTCAAATCGAAGTTACATTCGATATTGACGCCAACGGTATCGTGCACGTCAGTGCAAAGGACTTAGGTTCAGGTAATCAGCAATCAATCACCATCACCGGCGGATCTGGACTTTCAAAAGAAGAAATCGATCGCATGATGGCTGATGCTGAAGCGCACGCTGCTGAAGATGCAAAACGTCGAGAAGAAGCAGAAACTCGCAACATGGCTGAAAGCCTTCAGTATCAAACAGAGAAATTTGTCACTGACAATGCAGACAAACTAACAGAAGAGCAGACGACTGATTTGAAGTCAGCACTTGAGGATTTGAAGTCAGCACTTGCCTCCGATGATATTGATGCAATCAAATCTGGAGTTGATCGTGTATCAACACTGAGTCAGCAAGTGGGTGCTTCGATGTATGCAAATAGTGCAGCAGCAAGTGAAGAACCAGCGAACGATACCGATGAAGATATTGTTGAAGGTGAAGTTGTTGACGAGGATAAGAACTAATGTCCGATGACAACAAAGACTTTGATGAGGTGGTATCAAGTGAGATACCACCCATCGAAGAACATGCTGAAGAGGCAGCTGAAGCATTTTTAACTCCCGAAGAGAGTTTGAGTGCTGAACTTGCTGAATACAAAGATCTTCTGCAGCGCAAAGTTGCTGAGTTCGATAACTATCGAAGACGAGTAGAGCGAGATCGAAGTCTTGCTCGCGACAATGCTATTGCTGAAGTAGTGAGTGCATTGTTCCCAGTGCTCGATGATTTCGCAAGGGCGAGTGAATACGGTGAACTCACAGGTGCTTTCAAAACAGTTGCTGACTCAATTGAAAATACATTGAAGAAATTCGGTCTTGAAACCTTCGGCGAAATTGGTGAAGAGTTTGATCCAATGATGCATGAAGGTATTTCACACCAAGCCTTTGAAGGTGAGGGAAGTACCAAGACAGTTGTAACAGCTGTGATGCAAGTGGGCTACCGAATTGATTCCAGAATCCTTCGCCCTGCAAGGGTTGCGGTCGCTGACGTTTCCAACCAGTAAGTGAAAGGGGTGTGAAATGAATCAAGAGTGGATTGATAAAGATTATTATCAAGTCTTAGGTGTGAGTAAAACTGCTAGCCAAGATGAGATAAAGAAAAAGTATCGCCAACTTGCCAAAGAATTACACCCCGATGCAAATCCAGGCAATCAAAAAGCCGAAGCCCGTTTCAAGGAAGTTTCTGAAGCGTACGATGTTGTCGGCAATGAACAATCTAGACGCGAATATGACGAATTCAGAGATGCGGTTGCAAGTGGCGCATTTGCTGGAGGCTTTCCAGGTGGTGGCTACACGAGTGCAAACTTTGAAGATGTCTTTCAAGGAGGCTTTGGAGATATCTTTGGCAGCATCTTCGGTGGTGGGGGCCGAACTCGAGCACGTCGCGGAAATGACATTGAAACCACAATCACAGTCTCATTTGCAGATTCATTACAAGGAATCATCACCCCTATCGGTGTGACTGGCGACTTTGCGTGCAAGAGTTGCAAAGGTTCAGGAGCGGCAGCGGGTAGTCAACGCAAAACCTGCGGTGGCTGTGGTGGATCTGGTCAAGTCGTAAGAAATGTTGGCGGGTTCGGCGTTCCCCAAACCTGCAATAGCTGTCGAGGAAATGGCTACACCATTGATACACCATGTGGTGAGTGCCGAGGTGTTGGTGCAAAACGTGAAACTAAAACCTTCCAAATCAAAATACCTCGAGGCGTAAAAGATGGTGCCACCCTGCGACATAGTGGATTTGGTGCCGCCGGAAGTAATGGTGGACATGCAGGTGACTTGTTCGTGCGTGTGAAAGTTACACCACATCCAATCTTTACTCGCAAAGATGATTCACTTGAAGTAACGGTTCCCATTTCAATTGTTGAAGCGACTCTTGGTGCCGAAATTGAAGTCCCGATGGTCAGCGGTGGAACATTCAAATTGAAAGTTCCAGCCGGAACCCCATCTGGTAAGAAGTTTCGTGTGAAGAACAAAGGTTTTATGAATGCCAAAGGAAAACTTGGTGATGTGGTTATTACTGTCGAAATCGCAGTTCCACAAAAACTTTCTAAGACAGCAAAAGCAGCTCTTCAAGATTTTGCCAAGGCTACAGAAGATGAGCATCCTCGAACTGAATTTCTCGAACGAGCCGCTTCTGCACCACGAATTTCGGTGGAGGATTAATGATGATGAGACGAGCAGATATCCCCAATGTCGATGTTGATGCTGCTGTGTATGGAATCACTGTTGCGGCTCAGATCGCAAACCTTCACCCACAGACGCTTCGTCAATATGATCGATTAGGTTTAGTTTCACCAAGTCGAACTCAAGGTCGAACTAGATTGTATTCACTTCGTGACATCGCACGACTAAAAGAAGTATCTGAATTAACAGCAGAAGGTGTGAATCTCGCTGGAATACAACGGATAATGCGATTAGAGGAAGAAAATCTCAGATTGCGACAAAGAATTAATGAACTAACTCAGCGGTCATCTTCAACCGCAGTTGTGGTGTGGAGAGACCAACGTAGGACAAGGTAAGACAATGGCAATGCAATTTACAAACAAAGCAAATGATGCTCTCACTCAGGCAGCCCAATCG
>JBDLTY010000114.1:0-5715 GCA_039805585.1 Actinomycetota bacterium
TTTCATGTCGCGCGGCAATGTCATCAACAACCGCCATGAATTTTGCTTGCTCAGTTCGATACACCAAGTCTGGCTCGTCTTTACGAATCATCTCTCGGTTTGTTGGGATTGGCACGACACCCAGTTTGTAGATCTGCGAAAATTCAGCGGCTTCCGTCATTGCAGTGCCTGTCATGCCTGCTAATTTTTCATACAGACGGAAGTAATTCTGCAAAGTAATAGTCGCAAGTGTTTGATTCTCACTTTGAATCTTTACGCCCTCTTTAGCCTCTATCGCTTGGTGCATACCATCGCTATAGCGACGACCTTCAAGTAATCGACCAGTGTGCTCATCAACAATTCTCACTTCGCCATCAGCCACGACATAATCACGGTCGCGACGATAGATTTCTTTTGCTTTGATTGCATTGTTCAAGAGTCCAACGAGAGGTGTGTTGACTGATTCATACAAATTCTCTATTTGGAAATAGTTTTCAGTTTTTTCAATACCAGATTCAAGTACGCCAATGGTACGCTTCTTCTCATCTACTTCGTAGTCTTCATCACGGCGAAGCGTTTTCACAAAGCGAGCAAACCGTTCATACATATCGTTGCGTTCATCGCTTTGCCCACTAATGATGAGTGGCGTTCGGGCTTCGTCAATCAAGATTGAGTCAACTTCGTCGACAATCGCAAAGAAGTGCGGGCGTTGAACAAGGTCGTTTATTGCCCACCCCATGTTGTCGCGCAAATAATCAAAACCAAATTCGTTATTTGTTCCGTACGTAATGTCAGCGCTATAGGCAACTTTTCGTTGTGCTGGTGTCATATTGGCAAGGATCACACCAACTTCAAGGCCAAGGAATTTGTGGACTCGACCCATCCATTCAGCGTCACGCTTAGCTAGGTAATCATTTGTGGTAACAACGTGGACACCTTTGCCAGCAAGTGCATTCAGATATGAAGGCAACGTTGCGACAAGTGTCTTTCCTTCACCAGTTTTCATTTCAGCAATATTGCCTTGATGAAGGGCCGCACCTCCCATAATCTGAACGTCATAGTGACGCTGGCCTAAGACTCGAAAAGCGGCTTCGCGCACGACAGCAAAAGCTTCGACCATAATGTCATCGAGTGTTTCGCCGTTTGTGAGTCGAGTCTTGAACTCTTCAGTCTTAGCCTTCAACTCGTCATCAGATAATCGTTGAATATCAGGTTCAATGGAATTCACTTCGCCTGCAATGCGAACAAGTTGACGAAGGATTTTTCCTTCGCCAATACGCAGAATTTTGTCTACTAGATTCAATCTGATCCTTTATTCGGGGTATATCGTAGGCGAAAATCGAAGACCCTGTCCCTCCTTGGGCAGGCTCTGGCTCACTCTTCGCTCACGCCTAGTTTCTGAAATAACAATTCCTTGACTTTGGCCGCATCCGCTTGACCACGAGTGGCCTTCATGACTGCCCCCACGATGGCTCCTGCCGCTTGAAGCTTTCCTTGCTGGATTTTCTCAACCACATCTGGCGCTTGGGCTAGGGCTTCATCGATCGCTGCTAAGAGTGCTGTGTCATCTGAAACGAGAGTCAGGCCACGCGCTTGAATAATGGTACTAATTGAGCCCTCATTATTCAGTAAACCTTCAATCACATTACGTGCAAGTTTGTCGTTCAAGGTTCCGCCAGCAATCAGGGTTTCTATTTCAAAAAGATTGTGAGGAGTTATTGCTAGTTCACCAAGTTCAACGCCACGATCATTGGCAATTCGAGAAAGTTCACCAAGCCACCATTTGCGAGCTGCAGTGTGAGAAACACCTGCAGCAATTGTGTTTACAACGAGATCAAGTGCCCCAGCGCTCACGACGGAATTCATGTCATGATCACTAATTCCCCACTCTGCCTGCAGTCTGCTTCTTCGCACGGCAGGATTTTCCGGAAGTGTATTTCGTAATTCTTCGACCCAATCTCTACTTGGTGCGATTGGCACTAAATCTGGTTCTGGGAAATACCGATAGTCTTCAGCTTCTTCTTTGGACCGTCCAGCCGTCGTTTCTCCGGTGTCTTCATGCCAGTGCCGTGTCTCTTGAATAACTTTCTTTCCTTCATCAAGCATCGCTGCCTGCCGGGATATCTCAAAACGAACTGCTCTTTCAATTGATCGAAGTGAGTTCACATTTTTTGTTTCACTTCGAGTTCCGAAAGGACTTGTAGCGTCTTTTCGAAGAGAAAGGTTCACGTCGCATCGAAGTGAGCCTTGTTCCATTCGTACGTCACTGACATCAAGTGCTCGAAGCAAATCACGCAGCGCACTCACATAGGCTTTTGCCACAAGTGGGGCGTCTTTGCCTGTATGAAGAATTGGTTTCGTCACGATTTCAATCAGTGGAATACCTGCGCGGTTGTAGTCAAGCAGTGAGTAGTCAGCACCATGAATACGCCCAGTCTGCCCACCTTGATGACTTGCTTTGCCCGTATCTTCTTCCATATGCGCACGTTCGATTTCGATGCGATAGGTTTTTGTACCCTCATCTGTCACGACGTCAACATCGAGGTATCCGTTAAAACATAGCGGTTCGTCATATTGTGACGTTTGAAAATTCTTTGGCATGTCTGGATAAAAATAATTCTTGCGTGCAAAACGACACCAAGCGGCAATTTCACAGTTCAGAGCAAGTCCGATTCGTATCGCCGATTCGACCGCTTTTGCATTGACTACCGGCAGTGCGCCAGGAAGCCCTAAGCACACTGGACACACATGTGTATTGGGATGTCCACCGAAGTCAGTTCTGCAGCCACAGAACATTTTTGATTTCGTCGAAAGTTCAACGTGGACTTCAAGTCCCATCACAGGATCGAATTGCTCGATTGCTTCGTCAAATGCCATCAGATTCATAGTGCCGGCACCTTATCGATGAAGCGATGCCCCCATTGTGACTCGAGGGCAGCCTCGATAACCGCACCGAGGAAATAGAGTCGATCATCTGCCATGACTGGCGCCATGATTTGAAGCCCAACAGGCAGGTTATCTTCATCTGCGAGCCCGATTGGCAGTGACATTGCGCAATTACCAGCAAGATTCACTGGGATAGTTGCAACGTCGTTCAAATACATAGCAAGTGGATCGTCAACTTTATCGCCGATTTTGAAGGCTGTTGTTGGTGCCGTTGGGGAAATCAACACATCAACCTGAGCAAAGGCATCATTGAAGTCCTTCGCGATGAGTGTGCGAACTTTCTGTGCAGAACCGTAGTAGGCATCGTAATAACCACTTGAAAGTGCAAAGGTGCCAAGCATGATTCGTCGCTTCACTTCGGGTCCAAAACCTTCGGCGCGCGAAAGACTCATTACCTCCTCGACTGAATGCTTACCATCATCGCCCACTCGAAGTCCGTATCGCATGCCATCGAATTTTGCGAGGTTGCTTGAGCATTCACTGGGCAAGATGAGGTAATACGCAGCAAGCGCGTATTCAAATGAGGGGCATGAAATCTCAACAACTTCTGCTCCTAATGAACCAAGTAACTCGACAACTTCATCAAATCTCTTTCGTACACCCACCTGATAGCCATCACCACCAAGCTGTTTGACAAGTCCAATCTTCATACCTTTGATGCTTTGATTTTTCGCGGCATCGACCACGTTTGGCATCGCTGTGTTGATTGATGTTGAATCCATCGGGTCATGACCCGCAATTGCTTGATGCAAAAGCGCTGCATCCATCACACTACGAGTGCATGGTCCTGCTTGATCGAGACTTGATGCAAGTGCAACAAGTCCATAGCGAGAGACAGCGCCGTAGGTTGGCTTCACTCCCACTGTTCCAGTTACCGCTGCAGGCTGGCGGATTGATCCGCCTGTGTCAGTGCCTATTGCAAGAGGTGCTTCGAATGCAGCCAACGAGGCCGCAGAGCCACCACCGGAACCTCCAGGAATGCGCGATAAATCCCACGGGTTTTTTGTTGGACCATATGCTGAATATTCAGTTGATGAACCCATCGCGAATTCATCCATATTGGTTTTACCTAAAATCACAATTCCCGCACTTCGAAGTCGTGCGACAACAGTTGAGTCATATTGTGGTTTCCAACCTTGAAGAATTTTCGATCCACAGGTTGTGGGAACATCTTTCATCGTCAAGACATCTTTGAGTGCAAGTGGCACACCAGCCAATGGCGATGCAATCGTGCCGGATTGGATAGCAGCATCAACCTCGCGAGCACTTGCCATTGCATTCTCTTTGTCAACAAAAAGAAAAGCGTGAACTTTTTCATCCACTGAGTCAATGCGATCAAGATGTACTTTTGTGACTTCTTCACTTGTCACTTCACCTGAATGAATCAGCGCCGCGAGTTCAACGGCATTCTTTGAAATCAGTTCGCTCATTCTTCATCCAATATTCTTGGGACTCGAAAGCGTTCATCTTCCCATTCGGGTGCATTTCGACTTGTGGTTTCACTTGAAAAACTTGGTCGAATTTCATCTTCCCGAAATACATTTGTCATTTCTATGGCATGTGACGTGGGCTTGATATCAGCAGTTGCCACTTCAGTGACTTTTGCTACGGAATCCAAAATAACGCCAAGTTGCTGGGCATAGTGCTCCAACTCTTCGTCAGACAATGCAAGGCGCGCAAGTTTTGCCAGGTGGGCTACTTGTTCGCGGGAAAGTTCCGCCATAGGGCAATCTTAGGAACCGATTGTGGCTCGAGCTCTTGCTGCCTCAATCCCTTCAGTGAGCAGGACTTCAAACCCTGCCGCATCAAGTATGGGACGCGCTAAGTCGATTGCCTTTTGGGCCTTTGAGCCTGCATTTTCACCAATGACAACAAAATCGGTCTTCTTTGAGACTGAACTTGCACACTTCCCACCACGACTTGTGATGGCTTCTTCAGCCGAGTCGCGCGTATAGCCAGCAAGTGAGCCAGTAATGACAACAACAAGTCCAGCTAGCGAGGAATCAGTTGGAGCAGTTGCTTCATCCTCGAATCTCACTCCAGCCGTTTTCCATCTATTCAAGATCTCTTGGTGCCAATCAACAGCAAACCATTCAATCAGCGATTTCGCAATCACTTCCCCAACACCTTCAACCTGGGCAAGTTCAATCTCAGATGCTTTTTCAATCTTTTCAAGTGATTGGAATTCGCGGGCAAGAGCTGCCGCGGCAGTTGGTCCAACATGTCGAATACTGAGCGCGCAAAGAAATCTCCAGAGTGGCTTTGTTTTCGCCATTTCAAGTGATGCGAGCATCTTCTTGGCATTTTGGGTGATAACTTTTTCGTTCTTCACTATCCGAGTGAAATAATTAGACTTCAATAAATCAGTTTCAGTGATGTCAAACAAATCTGCTTCATTGTCAATAATGTTATCAACCAGCAGAGCGTTGGCTGCCTGTTGGCCAAGTGCTTCAATGTCAAGCACTGCTCTACTTGCAAGGTAAATGATTCGCTCACGAAGTTGTGCAGGACAGGTCTTGGCATTGGGACAACGCAAATCAACGTCGCCAACTTTTTGTGCTGCAAGTTTTGATCCGCATTCCGGACAATTCGTTGGCATCACAAAAGGTTTTTCTTTTCCAGTTCGTAAATGAACGAGTGGGCCGACAATTTCAGGAATGACATCGCCTGCTTTTCTGAGGATGACGCGATCACCGATCAAAACACCTTTACGTTCAACTTCTTCTTGGTTATGAAGTGTGGCCATCTCAACCACTGATCCAGAAACCTTGACAGGTTCCATATGACCAT